>JBPCXK010000267.1:0-3144 GCA_051008635.1 Gammaproteobacteria bacterium | reverse complement strand
TCGGAATAATATTCTGGTCGGCGCGGCGAGGAGTAAATAGGTATTGTTACCTAATATGACTTACCAGTTGCTGGAGCGGTTAGTGGGGCGTTAAAAAGTCTCAGGCGAGTGCAGAGACGTAGGTTGGGTTGAGCGCAGCGAAGCCCAACATGCTGCAATTTCGACAAGCAGAGGCACGTTGGGCTTCGCTGCGCTCAGCACCAACCTACATAGCCGGTTCAGCGCGCGGTCTCATATGCGTGAGCAACTCGCAGGACCATGGCTTCGTTGAAGTGGGCGCCGGTCAGCATGAGACCGACTGGTAACCCCTTGACGCCGCGACACGGGACCGAAATCGACGGGTGTCCGGTAAGATCGAATGTGCAGGTATTACGAATCATGTTCAGCGCCTCACCGATGTGAGCCGCTCGATCTTCTTCAGGCATCGGTGGCATCTTGTGGGCGGTCTGCGGCGTTGTCGGCATGAGGACTACGTCGAAGTCTTCGAAGACCCGGTTGTAGGCATCCGTCAATGCTCTTGCCAGGTTCTGTGCGCGGCCATAGAAGACGCCGTGATACTGTTCGCGCATGTAGTGGGCGAGCAGAGCGCCGAGTTTTGCGGTCGGTGAAAAGTCGCCGCCATTGGTCTTGATTGCGCGTGACATCGCGGACATCAGCCGCGTGTTGTACCAGCCCTTCGTCTGGTAAGCGGCATGCCCGTGGTAGAAGCTGTCGACGCCGCCCTCGATAGCGATCGAATTCCAGATCGGAACCGCCGTACGGTGCTCGGGCACAGCGACCTGTTGAACCTTCGCGCCCCGTCCCTTGAGGAATTGCGCTGCTTCTTTCACCGTCTTGTCTACCGTCGCCGTCGACTCCGGGGTGCCGAAACCTTCTTTGACGACGGCGATTTTCACGCCTTTGACATTGCCGCTGAGCTCGTCTCGATATTTAGGTACGCGGATCTTGTCGGGTTGGCGCGGATCTACGCAGGTATCGTCTTTGCCGGCAATCACTTCCAGCAGCAGCGCTACCGCATCGACCGAGGTCGCCATGGGCCCGATGTGATCGATCGTCTGGTCGAAACCGACGATGCCGGTGTAGGGGACCAGGCCATGCGTCGGTTTCAGCCCGACGATGCCGGACCAGGAGGAGGGGATGCGAATGGAGCCTCCCTGGTCGCCGCCCAACGCGATATCGACTATACCTGTGGCCGGCGCTATCGCTGAACCGCAGGAGGAACCGCCCGGCGCATGCTTCGGGTTCGTCGGGTTTCGACCGACGCCGTAGGCGGACGTATGGCCGCCGCCGGAAAAAGCAAAATCGTCTGTGTTGAGCACCGCTGTGATGTGGCCGCCGGCCTTCAGTATCCGCGTCACAACGGTTGCATCGATATCGGGCACATAGTCGTAGAGCAAGCGCGACGCGCAGGAAATCGGGATGCCGGCGACACACACGGTGTCCTTGACGCCGATACGCTTGCCGCTCAAAGGACCTTTGGTGCTCCCGGCTAACTTCACGCTGCAGGTTCTAACCACGCCGTTGAACGGATCCTCCTCCGGTGTCGGTCTGGAACCGGGAACACGCACAGCGGGAATCACTTCGCGCAATGGATCGGGATACTGGTCGAGCTCGTCGTAGCCGTCGATGACGGCGGCCGTGAGCTGCATCATCACATCGAGCTCGGATTCGGTAAGGTTGAGGTGATGGCGCTCACCAAGGTCGATGAGATCTATTTCTGATGGTCTTCGCAGTGTCATTGTTTGTCTCCTATGCCTGGGAGGGGGGCTCGCCGTTTACGGACGGGAGCTCGCTCATTGGTGTCCAGTCATCCGCAACGTTACGCTTCGTCCGCAATCATTTCCTTCGTCGCCCCGGCGCAGCTCCCGTGAGCTGGTAACGCAGCGCCGACCACAGGTCCGTGACCGCGGACTTGAGGGGCGCGCCGTGTGTCGCAAGGAGTCGGGCCCAGACGCCTGCGTCGTCAGGAAGAGCGGAGATGCCCGCATAGACATCAGGGCACGCGTTAAGCGCATCACGCATCGCCGACGAGAGTACGTCTGCCGGCAACCGCTCGGTGGCAGCCACTACTGTCGCCACGTGTGAGTGCTCGCCCGTGATCCCCGGTTGCCCCTTTTTGAGTTGCTGGCCGGTCACGCGGAATCGATCGCGCACGAGCAGGCGACCGCTGCTATCTCTGATCGCCAGCTCGTTCTCCAGCAAATCAAATGATCTTCCGCGATCTTCTGGATCGTGACTCAGGAAGGCGTCTCCCAGAATCACCGTAGCGCCCCTGGTTATCTCCACCGTGGTCATCGAATGGAGTCTCGCATCAGGAAAGAGGATAAGGGGATCCGGCAGGTACTCGATCAGGGAGTCGCTCTCGGCGATGAGGTTGATCTCGTGGTGCGCCTCTCCCGTTGACATCTCATGCACAATCGTCGATGCCTGCGTGGTGATATGCGCCCTGGCCTGCGGGCACGCGCGGACGTCGACACTCAAGCGCTCTCCTTCGTAGATACCACCCGAGCTCGATTGTGCGTATATCGTCGCCATCCCGGGTAGGTCCGGGTCCAGATACAGGGCCCGGCACACGTGAAACGGATAAGAAGCGCGCTGGCGATGGAGGTAGGTGCGGCGGTTGGGGTCTGCCGAAAAGACGAGCCTTAGCTGCGCCGCAGGTTCTGCTTGCACAGACGCGACGTCAGACACCGCACCGGCGCTGCCAGGCGCTTGCGCTTCAATCGATGAACAGTACATCGTGCGCAAGCCGATCGACGACCGCGTCCAGCCCTTCCCCGGTCTTGCAATTCGTCAGCAATACCGGCTTTCCGCCACGCACCTCGAGCGCCTCCGACTGCATGATGTCCAGGTCAGCGCCAACGTACGGCGCGAGGTCGCTCTTGTTGATGATCAGAAGATCGGAGCGAACGATGCCGGGTCCACGCTTGCGCGGAATGTCATCGCCGTCGGCGGTGTCGATGACGAACAGCCAGTAGTCCACCAGATCGAGAGAAAAGGTAGAGGCCAGGTTGTCACCACCGCTCTCTATCAGCACCAGAGCGGTGCCGGGAAACAGTTGCTCGAGTTCGTCGGCGGCGTGGATGTTCATGGTCGGGTCCTCGCGGATCGCGGTATGAGGACATGCGCCGGTCTCTACCGCGA
>JBPCXK010000266.1:0-8385 GCA_051008635.1 Gammaproteobacteria bacterium | reverse complement strand
GGTTGGCCTCCTTACCTTGTAGGGCATTCTCAGCCCCACCAACATGCCGGATTAACCCGGCGCATCACCCGCATTTCTCACCACGATGACGGCGCTGGCTTGATCTTTGAATCCACAACGAATTTTCCTCACTCGGAAATACAGCCCGTATCCCGCTCGATCAGTAGTGCCTTGTGGATTCAAATCTCGGCGCGATCATCTCGCCCCGTGGTGAGATATGCCGGCTAGCTGCTTCTACGAAAACTGACCACTGTCAGGTCATCCGGCTTGCCAGGTTGATCACCGCTGGAATCGTCCATGCGTTTGCGGCATTCGTGGACCAGTGACGCCATGGACTGCGCCAACGCCCCCTTGCGCAGGCGCTCCACGATTTCTCCCACGAAAAGATTGTCGAACAGCCCGTCGCTGGCGACCACGACAGTGTCGCGCCGCTTCAGCCGCAGACGCGAGCCCATGGTAACGTGCATGGCCGGATCGCCGACTACGTTCGAGACCACATGGCGATCTTCGTGCGCCATAGCCATGTGCTCATCGAGGACGCCGGCCTCAACCGCATAGCCAACCGGTGAATGCGAGATGGTCTGCAACGTGACCTTGCCGCGCCCGCCGAACACGACGATACCGGAATCACCTGTGTGAAAGGTGCGCACGGCACGATCGTGAATCTCGGCAACCGCGAGCGTCGTGGCGGCGCCTGTCCCCAGTGAGATTACCGCCTGATTCGCACGTTCGAATCCGGATAAGATCGCTTCGCGAAGATCCTCACCATCCTCAACTTCCGTGATGGCGTCGCGCAGGGATTTCAGCGCAAGTCCGGAGGCGCGCTGCCCATCGGGCTGTCCGCCGAGCCCGTCCGCAACCGCCAGCACGGCGGTACCGCGGTCCACTTCAATGACCGCGGCCGCATCCTCATTAGCGGCATCGGGCAACGGCGACGACGCGGAGAAAACGGCGATTTCTCCGACAGTCAAACTATGCACTGCGTCCGCAGTCTCGTGCCGGTCAAGATACAGTTGCTCAAGCCGCTGCTTCATATCAGCCCGCCAGTCCGCTCAGTTGGCGCGTCCTTGCTCGGGCGGCGCTTTGTCTTGTTCTTCGCCGAGTTGGCTCCGGCCGCTTGTAGTGTGCTGCGAGGTCTACAGCAACGCCGGGCTAGAAGTGTATCGCCCGGCCATCCACCGCGAGCGCGGCCTCGTGCACGGCCTCACTGAGCGTGGGATGGCCGTGTATGGTGCGGGCGAGGTCTTCGGTGCCGGCGTCGAATTCCATGGCGGTGACGGCTTCCGCGATAAGCTCCGAGGCCTGAGGTCCAAGGATGTGCACGCCCAGGATGCGGTCGGTTTTAGCGTCGCCGAGAATCTTCACCTTGCCGTCGGTCTCACCCATCGCGCGCGCGCGCCCGCTTGCCATAAACGGAAACACGCCGCTGCGATGTCCGACGCCTTCGGCTTTCAATTCTTCCTCGGTCTGTCCTACCCAGGCAATCTCCGGCCACGTGTAAATCACCCACGGAATCGTAAAATAGTTGACATGGCCGGCCTGGCCGGCAATGCGCTCGGCCACGGCGAGACCCTCTTCCGAACCCTTGTGCGCGAGCATAGGACCGCGGACGACATCACCAACCGCGTAGACGCCGGTGATGTTCGTGCGGCAATGTTCATCTACCTTGATGAACCCGCGCGGGTCGACCTCGAGCCCGGCTCCCTGCGCGTTCAACCCCTCGGTGTTGGGTTTGCGCCCAACAGCTACCACGAGTTTGTCGCACTCGAGCTGTCGTGCGCCATTCACGCCGTCGTACTCGACACGCACCGCGTTGCCGTGCACAGCAGCGGATTTGACGGTGGCGCCAAGACGAATGTCGAGACCTTGCTGGCTGAACAGTCTCTGCGCGTCTTTGGCGATCTCTTTATCGACACTCGGCAGAAAATCGGGCAAAGCCTCCAGAACGACGACTTCAGCCCCTAATCGCCTCCAGACGCTGCCCAGCTCCAGCCCGATCACGCCTGCGCCAATCACACCCATACGTTTCGGCGTTTCGCCGAAGGCCAGCGCGCCGGTGGAATCGACGATATTCGCGCCGTCGGCGTTCGCCACGGGTATGGACGCCGGCACGGAGCCGGTCGCGATGATGATGTGTTTACCCTGCAGCGTGGCGCCGCTGCTATCGGGCCCCGAAACGTTGACGGTTTTGTTGCCTCCCTCGACGTCTTCGAGACTGCCACGACCCTGTACCCACTCGACCTTGTTTTTCTTGAACAGGCTCTCGACGCCTTTGGTGAGCGTTGTGACGATCTTATCCTTGCGCTTTTGCATGATAGTCACATCCATGCGCAGGCCGTCCATTGCGATCCCGTGATCGGCCGCGTGTTGGCTCAGGTGCTGATAGTGATGGCTCGAATCCAGCAGCGCCTTGGAAGGGATACAACCCACGTTTAGACAAGTCCCGCCCAGGGCCGGCTTGTTGTTGTCGTTGACCCACTGCTCGACACAGGCGGTCGCAAGTCCGAGCTGGGCGCAGCGAATTGCCGCGACATAGCCGGCGGGGCCGGCGCCGATGACGATCACGTCGTAGTTCTTGTTTGACATTTTTTGCGGGCCAGGATCAGCTTGCGGGTTTCGTAAGTGGCGTACTCGCCCCTGCCTGCTAGCCCGCATATCTCACCGCGGGGCGGGATGATCGGGCAGGGATTTGAATTCACAAGGCATTTTCTGATCGAGCGGAATACGGGCTGTATTTCCGAGTGAAGAAAATTCGTTGTGAAGTCAAAGACCAAGCCAGCGCCGTCATCGTGGTGAGATATGCGGGCCAGGTTCAGATCTGCAGCAACAAGCGCGCCGGATCCTCCAACTGATCCTTCATTGTCACCAGGAACAACACGGCCTCGCGGCCATCGATGATGCGGTGATCGTACGACAGCGCCAGATACATCATCGGTCGCACAATGACTTGCCCATTCTTCGCGATCGGGCGTTCCTGAATCTTGTGCATTCCGAGGATTGCGCTCTGCGGCGGATTGATGATCGGCGTCGACATCAGCGAGCCGAAAATACCCCCGTTGCTGATCGTAAAGTTGCCGCCGGTGAGCTCTTCGATGGTCAACTTGCCGTCTTGCGCCTTCTCACCGTACTCGCCGATGCCGTTTTCGATCTCGGCAAAGCCGAGCCGATCGACATCACGCAGAATCGGCACCACCAGACCGCGCGGCGAGCTGACCGCGATGCCGACGTCGAAGTATTGGTGGTACACGATGTCTTCACCATCGACAGAGGCGTTGACCACCGGGAATTGCTTGAGCGCCTCCACTGCCGCCTTGACAAAGAACGACATGAAGCCCAAACGCACACCGTGCGTTTGCTCGAACTTTTCCTGGTGGCGCTTGCGCAAAGCCATCACCGGCTGCATGTCCACTTCGTTGAACGTGGGCAGGATCGCGTTCTCGTGCTGAGCCGCGACCAGCCGCTCCGCCACGCGTTTGCGCAAACGCGTCATGGGTACTCGTTTTTCGCCGCGAGCGTCTCCCGTGGCGGGAGCAGGTTCCGGCCGCTGCTCTGCGGGTGGCGTTCGGCTCGGTAATGTCGCCAGCACCGCAGTCGAGGCCAGCTCATTATCGATGCGCCGCTGTGCTTCGAGATGATTGAGCACATCGGATTTAGTGATGCGCCCGTCCTTGCCGGTGCCCTCGACCTCCGCAGGATCCAGAAGGTTCTCTTCCAGGAGTTTACGCACCGCCGGGCTAAGCTTGGGATCGTCTTCGTCTGCCTTGTCAGGCGCGACTGTGGTTGCGGCGGGCGACGGCGAGCCGGAATTACCCGGCGCGGGCGCGCTCGCCGACTCCGCTGCAACAGGCGCCACCGATAGCGCCTGCGCTGCCACCTCGGTATCGAGCACCGCAATGACCTCGTCGCTCAAGACGGTCTCGTTGTCACCCTTTTTTATTTCCTTGAGGACGCCGGCTTGCGGTGCGGTCACCTCCAGCACGACCTTATCGGTCTCGACGTCGATAAGGTTCTCGCCGTTCACCACCGGATCTCCCGCCTTCTTCAGCCACGTGGCAAGCGTCGCGTCAGCAACGGATTCGGCGAGCGTGGGCACTTTTATGTCGACTAGCACTTGAACCTCCGGTATTTGAAGCCTCTGAACGAGCCCATCCATGACTCATTGCAAGGACACCATTTGTTGTGCGATTTCCAAATGGCTGACAATATCAAATCGCGTACTGCGACTACCTGCTGTGATTGATTTTGGGGCGGTACGTCCCTGCGCCACAAAAGGAAGTTCGGACTTAATCCGAGCCGCCTACAAAGAACTCACCTCGAGCGCCTGGCTCTGCGCAGCCTCCGCCTCCGTCAACTGCAAGGCGTCGTCGATGAGCGCTTTCTGCTGGACACGGTGACGGTGCAGGTAGCCTACCGCCGGCGATGCGGAATACTTTCTGCCCGCGTAACTGAGCCGATGCGGCGGCGACAGCAAAGCGGGTAAATGCCGCCTCGACTGCATGTAAAACCAGGCCCCCTGGTTGCTCGGCTCTTCCTGCACCCAAACGATATCCTTGGCATTGGGGTACCGCTCCAGCACCGCTTGCAGATCATCGAGCGGAAACGGATAGAGCTGCTCGATGCGCACTATCGCGACATGCGCGAGTCTGTTCGTACGCCGCGCCTCCAACAGCTCGAAGTAGACCTTGCCGGAACACAACAACAACCGCGTCACAGCCGACGTATCGATCTCGTCCTGTTCGTCGATGACGGTATCGAACTTACCCGCGCTGATGTCTTCCAGAGTGGACACCGACAACTTGTGGCGCAGCAGGCTCTTCGGTGTCATCACAATCAACGGCTTACGGTAAGGCCGCACAACCTGGCGACGCAGCATGTGAAACATTTGCGCTGGTGTGCTGGGCACGCAAACCTGGATGTTCTCTTCGGCGCACAGTTGCAGGTAGCGCTCGAGTCGGGCGGAAGAGTGTTCCGGGCCCTGGCCATCGTAGCCGTGCGGCAAGAGCATGACGATGCCGCAAAAGCGTTGCCACTTGGCCTCGGAAGAGCTGATGAACTGATCGATGATCACCTGCGCGCCGTTAGCGAAATCTCCGAACTGCGCCTCCCAGATGACAAGCGCCTCGGGTTCCGCCGTGCTGTAGCCGACCTCGAAACCGAGCACCGCCTCCTCCGACAGCAGGGAGTTGATCGGCAGAAACTGCGCTTGACCGTCGAACAGGTGCCGCAAGGGCACATAAGTCTCGCGGCTGTTTTGATCGTGAACCACGGCGTGGCGGTGCGCGAAAGTGCCGCGAGCACTGTCCTGGCCGGAAAGGCGCACCGGGTACCCGTCCTCGAGCAAGGCGGCGTAAGCAAGCGTTTCGGCAAAACCCCAGTCCATGGGTTGTTCGCCGTTGCCCATGGCACGTCGCGCGTTCATGAGGCGCTTGATCACGCGGTGCGGGGCGATACGGTCGGGGATCTCAATCATCTTTTCGGCCAACCGGCTAATGCGCTTCCTGCTGATTGCCGTAGCGCTCGGTGCATTCCAGGGCGTGCCCAGATAGGGACTAAAGTCCACCAGATGGGTCCTGTCCACATCGGTTGCCAGCGGACCCGAAACGACTACATTGGCCTGCAAGCGTTCCAGATAGCTTTCGTCCATTGCGATGTACTCGGCTTCGCTCACCGCGCCTTCTTCGTGCAGCCGCTGGAAGTACACGTCCTTTACCGGCGCGTGATCTTTGATCTTCTGATACATCACAGGCTGTGTCACCGACGGCTCGTCGGCCTCGTTGTGACCGTGACGCCGGTAACAAACCATATCGATGACAACGTCCTTCTTGAACTTCATGCGGAAGTCCAGCGCGAGCTCGGTGACGAAGACCACCGCTTCGGGATCGTCGCCGTTAACGTGAAAGATCGGTGCATGCACCATCTTGGCGACATCGGTGCAGTACAAGGTGGAACGCGAGTCCAGTGGATCGCTGGTGGTGAATCCGATCTGGTTGTTGACGATGACGTGCACCGTTCCGCCAGTGGTATAGCCTCTAGTCTCCGACAGATTGAGCGTTTCCATAACAACGCCCTGGCCTGCAAACGCAGCATCGCCATGAATGAGCACGGGGAGCACCTGATTACGCATGGTATCGTGGCGGCGTTCCTGGCGGGCGCGCACCGACCCCTCGACAACCGGATTGATGATTTCGAGATGGGAGGGGTTGAACGCCAGCACGGCGTGTACGTCGCCGTGAGCGGCGCTGAGCTCGGAGGAAAAGCCGAGGTGGTACTTGACGTCGCCCGAACCGTTCTCGCTTGACACCTTGTCTTCAAATTCCGCGAACAAAAGCTCGGTGCTCTTGCCGAAGATGTTGACCAGTACGTTCAGCCGTCCGCGGTGCGCCATCCCGAGCACCAATTCTTTGGTCTGGTGGTAACTTGCCCGCTCGATGAGCACATCGAGCAGCGGGATTAAACTGCCGCCACCTTCGAGAGAAAAACGTTTTTGGCCGACGTATTTGCGGTGCAGATAGACCTCGAGCCCGTTGGCCGCCACCAGTCGCTCGAGAATGTGCTGTTTGCGCTCTTTTGAAAAGCCGAACACGCCACACCCAGTCTCCAGACGCTGTTGTATCCAGCGCTTCTGTTCGGTGTTGGTAATGTGCATATACTCGGCGCCGATGGTCTGACAGTAGACCGCTCTAACACGGCGCAGGATCTCGCTCAGCGAAGCCCGCTCGACGCCGTACAGCGAGCCCGTGTTGAACTCGGTGTCGACGTCAACGTCTTGCAAGCCATGATACTCGATCTCGAGTTCGGGCACGGGCGGCCGCTGGTACTGCTCGAGCGGGTCGAGCCGGGCGCGGCGATGTCCGAGGTAGCGGTAGCTGTTGATGAGCTGCAGTATCGAGACCTGCTTGGCATTGAGGTCGGGCGCGCGGGGCACTGCCGCAACCGCTGGCCGTGAAGGCTGCAGGGCCGAGGCCCGAAAATCAGACTTGATCGGACCATGCGGCTGGTCGGCAGGAACACCCGGCTCGCTCGCCTGTATGCCGTCAAAGCGTTCGCGCCATTTCGCGCTGACCGAACCGGGGTCTTGAAGATAGGCTTCGTAGAGATCTTCTACGAAGGCGCCGCTGTACAGCCAGGAGTTATCGGAGCCGCTCATCAGTCCGTGTGCCCGAGGAAGAAGTTTGAAATCATAGTGATCGCGTACTGACTGGATGTATTCATTTTTTTGGCCAACATCTCTCCCTACATCGTATGGGTCGGCCTGTCCGATTGCAGGGCCCCTGCCAGCAAGCCCTCGATTTTGTTGCGGGTGGATCCGCCGTCGAGCTCGCTGAACTGCACGCCGATGCCCGGTGTGCGATTACCCTGCGCGCCTTGCGGCGTCACCCAGACAACCTGCCCGGCCACCGGCATGCGCTCTTTCTCGTCCATGAGCGTGAGCAACATGAAGACCTCATCGCCAAGCTGATACTTTTTCTTGGTAGGAATGAACAAACCACCGTTCTTTACAAAAGGAATGTAGGCGGCATAAAGCGACCCCTTGTCCTTGATCGCAAGCGAGAGTATGCCGCGGCTGTGGTTCGCCATCTTGATTGTCTCCCCGGGCGCGAGGCTACTCGCTAGCGGATTCGCTGTTGCCACGCCAACATCAGATCCTCCAGCAGAAGCTGCCGATTCACTGTTGTTGTGGTTGCTAAGCGCCTGACCTGTAAGCTTTCCTCTAACAGCGCGAATACTGCTGCTAAGTCTAACCGCTTTGCCAGTGTGTGCAAGTGTTTACCGTAGTCGGGATTGTCGAGCTGCTCACTTGGACCGCCAAAATGCACACGGACGGCGTCCTGCAACCATGAGACCAGCCAGCGCATGAGTGGTTCGCTGTCGAGGTCTTGCCAGCGGGCGGCGAGCGCCGGTGCCCCCACTTGATCGCCCAGCAAATCCTTCAGCCCGGCAAAAATCTGCTCTCGTAACTCCGCCTCGCCTGAAGTCGCCAGCGCAAGCGCCGCGAGTGGGCGGCCCTGCGCAAGCGTCAACAACAAGCCTGTGTCCGCGTCCGGTAGTTGTTCGCGCAACCAGGCATCGGCTTGGTCGCGCGGCGGCGCGCGGAAGCGCAGGGCCTGGCAGCGACTGGATATGGTCGCGGGCAGCATTTGCGCGCGCGAGCTGACCAGCACCAACAGCGCGCTGCCTGGCGGTTCTTCCAGCGTCTTCAGCAAGCTGTTGGCGGCGCTGGGGTTCATCAACTCTGCGTCAAAGACGAGCGCCACTTTTTGCGGCGCAGACTGGCGACTGAGGTTCATAAAGTCGATCAGCGCGCGGATCTGATCAACCTTGATTTGCGTCGCGTCAACCTCCTTGGCTACCTGCAAAAGGTCCGGATGTGTGCCCGCCGTGAAC
>JBPCXK010000265.1:0-2712 GCA_051008635.1 Gammaproteobacteria bacterium | reverse complement strand
GGTTGGCCTCCTTACCTTGTAGGGCATTCTCAGCCCCACCAACATGCCGGATTAACCCGGCGCATCACCCGCATTTCTCACCACGATGACGGCGCTGGCTTGATCTTTGAATCCACAACGAATTTTCTTCACTCGGAAATACAGCTCGTATTCCGCTCGATCAGAAAATCCGTTGTGAATTCAAATCTCTGCGCGATCATCTCGCCCCGTGGTGAGATATGCGGGCTAACCCTCATCCTCATCCTGATCCGGCGGTCTTTCCCCCAGCTCCCGATCCAGCAACGCCGAAATACGCGCGCCCTTCTCTTGCGTATCGTCGTAGACGAAATGCAGCTCCGGCGTCGAGCGCATGTTCAGGGCCCTGCTCAGCTCACGGCGCAAAAAACCTGCTGCGCTGCGCAAGCCCGCGAGACTCGTTTCGATCTGCTGTGCGTCCCCGAGCGTGCTCACGAAAACTTTGGCGTGCGCATAGTCGGGCGAGAGCTCGACATCGGCAACAGTCACCATGCCGATGCGCGGGTCCTTCAGCTCGCGCATCAGCAGCGCAAGCTTGCGGTGGACCTGTTCGCCAACGCGAACAGCACGTGGGTACTGGTGTGGCATGTTTTCGGATTGACGGCTGCCGATTTTCGGAGACAAACCGATCGGTGATAACCGACAAGTGACAACTACAGTTTGTTCACAAAGTCCGCGCCACTTCAACGCGGTCATAAACCTCGATATGATCCCCCGTCTTCACGTCATTGTAGTTCTTCACCGCAATACCGCATTCCGTGCCGGTTCTGACTTCGTTGACGTCGTCCTTGTGGCGGCGCAGCGATTCGAGCTCGCCTTCGTAGATCACCACGTTGTCACGCAGCACGCGTATCGGGTTGCCACGCTTGACCGAGCCCTCGACTACCAGACAGCCCGCGACGGCGCCGAACTGCGAGGACTTGAACACATCCTTGACTTCCGCGAGGCCGACGATTTCTTCCTTGAGCTCGGGCGACAGCAAACCACTCATGGCTTGTCTGACATCGTCGATAACCTCGTAGATCACGCTGTAGTAACGCAGCTCCACGCCCTGCTCGTCCACCGTGCGCCGCGCCGCCGCGTCAGCGCGCACGTTGAAACCAATGATAATCGCCTCCGAAGCCTTGGCGAGATTGACATCTGATTCGCTGATACCACCCACGCTGGAGGCGACGATCTTGACCCGCACCTCATCAGTGGAGAGTTTCTCCAAAGAATCACTTAGCGCCTCGGCGCTGCCCTGCACGTCGGTCTTCAACATCAGATTGACGGTCGCGACCTGGCCTTCCTGCATCTGGTCGAACACGTTCTCCAGCTTGGCCGCCTGTTGGGAGGCGAGTTTGGTGTCGCGTTGCTTGCCTTGACGGAACTGCGCGACTTCACGAGCCTTGCGTTCGTCCTCGACCACCATCATCTCATCGCCCGCGTTCGGCGTCCCGGACAAACCGAGCACGGCTACGGGCATCGATGGCCCCGCGACCTCGACGTCCTTGGCGCTCTCATCGAACATCGCGCGCACCCGGCCGTATTCCTGACCCATGAGCACGGTGTCGCCCTTGCGCATGACACCTTGTTGCACGAGCACGGTCGCCACCGCACCACGACCCTTGTCAAGCGTCGATTCGATGACCACGCCGGCGGCGGGTCCGCCCGGACGCGCCTTCAGCTCCATCAGCTCGGCCTGCAACAGGATCGATTCCAGCAATTGCTCCACGCCGTTACCGGTCTTGGCCGAGACCGGGATGAACATGGTGTCGCCACCCCAGTCTTCGGGGATGACCTCCTGAGCGGATAGCTCGTTCTTGATGCGCTCCGGATCGGCATTCTCGCGGTCTATCTTGTTGACGGCCACCACCACCGGCACTTCTGCGGCCCTGGCGTGTTTAATAGCTTCAATCGTTTGCGGCATGACGCCATCATCGGCCGCCACGACCAGTACGACGATGTCAGTGACGCCCGCGCCGCGCGCGCGCATGGCCGTAAAAGCTTCGTGTCCAGGCGTGTCCAGGAAAGTGATACCGCCCTTGTCTGTCTCGACATGATAGGCGCCGATATGTTGAGTGATGCCACCGGCCTCGCCCGCTGCAACGCGGCTGTGGCGAATGTAATCCAGCAAGGAAGTTTTGCCATGGTCGACGTGTCCCATGATCGTAACCACGGGTGGGCGCGGGTGTTGCTCGCCCTCCTGCTCTTTGACGACCGACAGTTCGACCTCGACATCGTCGCTCTGCATGGGTATGGCGGTATGGCCCATCTCCTCGACCACGAGGAACGCGGTGTCCTGATCGATTACCTGGTTGATGGTCGCCATCGCACCCATGCCCATCATGACCTTGATGACCTCAGTGGCCTTGACCGCCATTTTCTGGCTGAGCTCCGCCACGGTGATACTCTCAGGTACAGCGACTTCGCGCACGATCGGCGCGGTCGGCTTTTCGAAAGCGTGCACCGCAGTGGAGACCACCTTGCCCGGCCTGGCCTTGGACTTGGGTTTGCGCCGGCCGCGCTTGTCGCTCGCGACGTGCAGCTCCTTGCGCCCGTAGCGCCGTTCCTGCGCTTCGTCGCGGGCTGCGGCAGCCTGCTGTTTTTCGCTCTTTTCGGATTTCGCCTTGGTGGGAGCGGCCACCTGTTCCCCGTTCTTTGCGGGGGCGCTCTCTTTTCTTTTTTTTCCTGCTTTTTTTTTTTTCTTTTTTTTTT
>JBPCXK010000264.1:0-3384 GCA_051008635.1 Gammaproteobacteria bacterium | reverse complement strand
CCGTCACGCCGCGAGCTGGCGAACGCGGTGCGCGCTTTGAGCATGGACGCCGTGCAAAAGGCCAAGAGCGGCCATCCGGGCATGCCCATGGGGATGGCGGATATCGCCGAAGTGCTGTGGAACGACTTTCTGAAGCACAATCCCAAGAATCCTGCATGGGCGGACCGTGATCGCTTTGTCGTCTCCAATGGCCACGGTTCGATGCTGCTGTATTCACTGCTGCATCTGGCGGGCTATGACTTGTCGATCGGCGAAATCAGGAATTTCCGCCAGCTGCATTCGCGCACGCCCGGTCACCCGGAATTCGGTTGCGCGCCGGGTGTCGAGACTACCACCGGACCACTGGGTCAGGGGCTTGCCAACGCGGTCGGCATGGCGATTGCCGAGCGCACGCTGGCGGCGCAGTTCAATCGCGATGACAGCGAAATCGTCGATCACAAGACGTATGTACTTGTGGGCGATGGTTGTCTCATGGAAGGGATTTCGCACGAGGCCTGTTCGCTTGCGGGCACGCTGGGGCTTGGCAAGCTGATAGGGTTCTACGACGACAACAATATCTCCATCGACGGCGAAGTCGAAGGCTGGTTCAGCGACGATACGCCGCGGCGTTTCGAGGCCTACGGCTGGCAGGTGATTCCCGATGTCGATGGTCACGATCCGCACGCTATCGCCACGGCCATTGAAGACGCCATCGGTGAGGTGCAACGCCCGAGCCTGATCTGTTGCAAGACGATCATCGGTTGGGGCGCGCCCAACAAGCAGGGCACGGCCGCGACGCATGGCGCGCCGCTTGGTGAAGATGAAGTCGCCGCCGCGCGCGAACGCCTTTCCTGGCCGTATGCGCCGTTCGAGGTGCCTGCGGAAATCTACGACAGCTGGGACGCAACTGCTCGCGGCGGGCAGCGCGAAGCCGAATGGCGCGAACGCTTTGCCGCGTATCAGAAAAGCCACCCCGATCTTGCCCGCGAGCTCGAGCGGCGCATGTCCGGCGAGCTGTCAGCCGGCTGGCAGGCGGCGGCCGTAGCGTACATTAAAGAGGCAAACGACAAGGCAGAGTCGATTGCCACGCGCAAGGCCTCGCTCAACGCGCTCAATGGTCTCGGCCCCTCTCTGCCGGAACTGATCGGCGGCTCCGCGGATTTAACCGGCTCGAACCTGACGTATTGGTCCGGCAGCACGGACATCAAGGGCGACGATCCGGCCGGCAATTACATCTACTTCGGCGTGCGCGAGTTCGGCATGTCCGCCATCATGAACGGCATTGCCCTGCATGGGGGTTTCATTCCCTACGGCGCAACCTTCCTGACTTTTTCCGATTACGCACGCAATGCTTTGCGTGTCGCAGCTCTCATGAAGGTGCGCAGCGTGTTCGTCTACACGCATGACTCGATCGGGCTTGGCGAGGACGGCCCGACACATCAATCCATCGAGCACCTCGCGAGCTTGCGTGCGATGCCGAACCTCACGGTCTGGCGCCCTTGCGATACGGTCGAGTCCGCGATCGCGTGGAAGGCGGCGGTAGAGCACAAATCCGGCCCGACATGTCTGGTGTTCACTCGCCAGAGCGTGCCGCATCAAAGCCGAAATGGGGAACAAATCGCCAACATCGCGCGTGGCGGCTATGTGTTGCATGATTGCGACGGCGAACCGCAGGCGATCATCATCGCAACCGGGTCCGAGGTGGGTATCGCAATGCAGGCCGCGCAGCGGCTCGTCGCAAACGGGCGGCGCGTTCGCGTCGTATCCATGCCCTCAGTCGAAGTTTTCGACAGGCAGGACGAGGCCTATCGCGAGTCGGTGCTGCCAGCCAGGGTTACCGCGCGCATTTCTGTGGAAGCCGGCGTCTCGGACTACTGGCGGCGATTTGTCGGTCTTGATGGCAAGGTCGTGGGCATCGATTGCTACGGCGAGTCGGCTCCCGGCGGCGAGCTCATGAAACATTTTGGATTCACCGCCGATAACGTGGCAGGCGCGGTGGAAGCGCTACTTTAGCACTGGCCTGATTTTGAACGACTAACGGAGAGACACAATGGCAATCAAGGCTGCAATCAATGGATATGGAAGAATCGGCCGCAACATCATGCGCGCGCTATACGAATCGGGGCGCACCGGCGAGATTCAGATCATGGCCGTCAACGATCTGGGGGACCCGGCGACTAATGCACATTTGACGTCTTACGACACGGCGCATGGTCGTTTCAACGGCGACGTTTCCGTCGACGGCGATAGTATGGTCATCAACGGCGACAGAATCCGGGTGTTCGCCGAACGCGATCCCGCCAAACTGCCCTGGGGCGAGATGGGTGTCGATCTGGTAATGGAATGCACCGGGTTTTTCGCCAGCAAGGAAAAAGCGTCCGCGCACCTCCAGGGCGGCGCCAAGAAAGTCATGATCTCAGCGCCGGGCGGCAAGGACGTGGATGCGACGATCGTTTATGGCGTGAATCACAAGGTGCTCAAGTCGTCTGATACGGTGATCTCCAACGCCTCGTGTACGACCAACTGCCTGGCGCCACTCGTTAAACCGTTGCATGACAAGATCGGCGTCGAGCAAGGCATAATGACCACGATCCACGCGTACACCAATGATCAAGTGCTGACCGATGTGTTCCACACCGACCTGCGGCGCGCGCGCTCGGCGACGCAATCCATGATCCCGACCAAGACCGGCGCCGCGGCGGCGGTGGGTCTGGTGTTGCCGGAACTGAATGGTAAGCTCGATGGGTTCGCCATTCGCGTGCCGACGATTAACGTGTCGGTGGTTGATTTGACGTTTACGGCCGCGCGCTCCACTTCCAGGGAAGAAATTGATTCGGTCCTCAAGACCGCCAGCGAAGGCGAGCTCAAGGGCATCCTCGCCTACAACGACGCGCCGCTGGTCTCCGTCGATTTCAATCACACGACAGTCTCTTCCACTTACGACGCCAGCCTCACGAAAGTGATCGATGGCACCCTGGTGAAGGTCCTGTCCTGGTATGACAACGAGTGGGGCTTTTCCAACCGCATGCTGGATACGGCGGTTGCGTTTATGAATGTGTAGGAGCTTGTCGATAACCGGCTCCCGACCAGCAACCCAATCTGTCCAAGCCGCTATGGGCATCATATTAATGGCGGAGTTGCCGCTCGCGGGCCAGCGCGTGTTGATTCGCGAAGACCTCAACGTCCCCGTCAAAGATGGCAAGGTGAGCAGCGACAAGCGCATCCGCGCCGCGCTCCCGACCATCGAGCGTGCGACGGCCGCTGGTGCGCGCGTTATGCTGATGTCTCACCTCGGGCGACCGAAGGAGGGGGGTTTCGATACGCAGTTTTCACTTGAGCCTGTCGCCGAGCATTTGTCCGGGCTGCTCGGAAGCCGGGTTCGTTTTGTCAAGGACTGGCTGGACG
>JBPCXK010000263.1:0-3649 GCA_051008635.1 Gammaproteobacteria bacterium | reverse complement strand
GTCCGATGCCGATAGAACTCATACCACGTTGGGCTTCGCTGCGCTCAGCGCCAACCTACCGTGGCTACGGCCGATATGCTGCTGGCATCAATAGTGTAAAATCGTTATACAGTCGGATCTGCCGCTTGTCGAGTCCGAGAGCAACGTTGTGATCGAGACCTCGGGCCGGGAACCGTCTCGCCGGGCGAAGTCTCACCGGGGCGGCCGGTTTCGCCATACGTACCAGCGCCGGCAGAAGGTTTTTTGACGACTGGCAAGGACGGTTACGTTCCGGAGCGACAACGCGGTTCTCGCCCGCATCGACGGATGTGAACGCGTTCAGAGCGGCTCCGGAACCGTGGGGCTCAACAGAGAACGCTTATGATCGAGACACAGCAGCACACGAACGCCGCCGAGTCAGTCGCCAGTCTCGCCCGTTTCCCGGACGAGAATCCCAATCCCATCATGCGCATCAGTGCATCGGGTGTCCTGCTGTATGCCAATGAACCCAGTGAGGCCTTGCTGGCACGTTGGCGAACCAGCGCAGGCGAATCGGTGCCCGCGGACATCCTCCGCGAGTTGCGCCGGGCGCTCGACACCGGCACACCCTGCACGCTCGAAGTCGAGTGTGACGACACGATCTTTTCGCTCACGCTAGCGCCGATTACGGATGCCGCTTATGTCAACGTATACGGGCGCGATATTACCGTTCAGCGGTACACCGAGCTCGAGCTCCAGCGCCTGAATGCCGAACTGGGAGCCAAGGTTTCGGCGCTGGAGAAGGCGAGGGATGCGGCCGAGCAGGCAGCCCGTACCAAGGCAACCTTTCTTGCCGCGATGAGCCACGAAATCAGAACGCCCATGAACGGTGTGGTCGGCATGATCGATCTTCTGGGGCAAACCCATATGGACGACGAGCAGCGTGAGATGCTGACCACCATCAAGGAATCGGCGTTTTCCCTGCTCAATATCATCGATGACATTCTCGATTTCTCCAAGATCGAAGCGGGCAAGCTCGACCTGGAATACATACCCATCTCCGTGCAGGATCTCCTGGAAGGCGTGGCCGAGACGCTGGCCCCCGGCGCCACCAAAAAGGGTCTCGATCTGATCAGCTTCGTCGACCCCGAGATTCCGGCGAGAGTGTTGGGAGAGCAGGTGCGCTTGCGGCAGATTCTTTTCAATCTCGCCGGCAACGCCATCAAGTTTACCGAGCCGGGCAGGAAGGTCGTTATCCGGGCCGATCGTATCAGCGGTGACGGCGCCGCCGTCAAAGTTCGCTACCAGGTTGCCGATGAGGGCATCGGCATCAGCCCAGACAAGCTCGAAACGCTGTTCGAACCATTTTCTCAAGCCGAGTCTTCCACGATGCGGCGGTTCGGCGGGACCGGACTGGGCCTGACGATCTGCAGGTCGCTGACCGAGATGATGGGCGGTGACATCGAGGTCGTGAGCGAACCGGGCGCGGGTTCGACGTTTGCGATAAGCCTTGCGCACGATATCGTCGAGCCGGCCGAAGGGCAGGACGACGTCAGCCGTAGCCTCGATGGCGTGCGTGTGCTGGTCGTGATGCAGGACCAGGAACGGCGTGAATTTATCAAGCGCTATCTGGAATTCTGGCGGGCCGAGGTTGCGATGATTGGCGATATCCACAAAATAAAACAATTGGCGCTCAAGGCAGCCGCGGCGGGCAGGCCGATCCATGTAGTCATCCAGGGTACCGAATGGGGTAATGTCGAACGTGAGGCCGTTCGCAACAGCGTGCACGATGAGCCCGGCCTGCCGACCGTACGATTCGTCGTCCTGCAAGGCGAGCGCACGCGCCCCAATCGAACCGACATCACCGACGCCTATACCATCGAGGCGACGCCGCTGAGGCGCAGCGCCGTGTTGCAGGCCGTGGCCGTCGCGGTTGGGCGGGCCAGTCCCGAGCAGCGTTATGAGGAGGACGAGCTGCAGTTGCAGGCGACGCAAGCGCCGAGCAATGATGAGGCCGAGGAGCGCGGCGAGCTGATCCTGGTCGCGGAGGATAACCCGGTCAATCAGGATGTTTTTCGGCGCCAGCTCACCATGCTGGGCTACGCCGCGGAGATCGTGGCCGATGGCAGGCAAGCCCTGGCCGCCTGGCAGGCAAAAACGTACGCATTGCTTTTGACGGATTGCCACATGCCCGAAATGGACGGATATGAGCTCACGGCCGCGATTCGCAAGGCCGAACACATGAGCGGCCGCCGTACGCCGATCATCGCGGTTACCGCCAACGCATTGCAAGGTGAGGGCGAAAGATGTCTCGAGGTAGGCATGGATGACTATCTCGCCAAACCCGCCGAGCTGACCAGGCTAAAGCAGGCATTGACCAAATGGATGCCCGCCAAAGCCAAGCGCGATCAGGCGGCGGAGTCGAAGCGGCTGCCCCCGGGCGAGAAAGTTGCTGAAGACATGCCCATCGATCTGTCGACGCTGCGCGATTTTGTCGGTGACGATCAGGCAATTCACCGGGATCTTCTCGCGGAGTTTGCCCAATCGACAAGCAGATATGTGGTCGATCTTCACAACGCGGCGACCGCTGGTGAAGCCCGCGGGATTGTTTCAGCGGCGCATGCACTCAAGTCACCAGCACGCACACTGGGTGCGCGCGAGCTGGCGGACCTCGCCCAAAGGCTGGAACAAGCCGGCAAGACCGGCGATTGGCGTCGCATCAGCGAGCTGCTGAAGCTTCTCGATCCCGCGATGGAAAAGATCACCCGGTTCGTCGAGAACTTCTGATACCTGCAAAAAATACTGTTGCGTCAGCACCAACCTGCGCCAGCCCGCATTTCTCACCACGGGGGCGAGATGATCGCGCAGAGGTTTGAATCGACAAGGGATTTTTTGAAGAAGTGCAATGCAGATCGTATTTGCCGACTGAAGGAAATGCGCTGTCGATTCAAGGATCAAGCGAGGCCTCGTCAAGCCGATTCGTGCAATATTTACCAGATAGCTGATAAATAATGTAAAATACATATACAGTTATTCAACACCCAACACATGGGCTCACGGGGAGGGACATTTTGGCCGACCGTCGGGGTAGGGGGGTGTTTCCGCCGATGCACTCAGCCAGCCGCCGCATCCAATGGTTCGGGCTACCCTAATGCTCATTGGAATCACGTGCTTCGGTTTTCGTTGCGACAGAATTGTCGCTGGTTCGCAAACTGATGATTCGCTTTGGCGCGCGAACCTGGACCCGGGCCCAGTGTCGCCAATCGGGCCTGACACCGCCCATTTCCACTGAAAATGAAACCAACCCTCGGTGCCGCCCTTCGATTGGGAGCCGGCTGCTGGCGACGGCCGTTTTGTTCGCCGCTACTATCTTCGCAGCGCCTGGCGCGTTCGCGCAGACTGACTACGGCGACGCCCCGGACAGCTACGGCACGCTGGCTGCGAGTACTGGCGCCAGCCACGCCATCACCGCGGGCCTGCAACTCGGTGCGACCGCGCCTGACGCCGACACCGACGGCTTCGGCGACGGCGTCGACGACGCGCCCGCCGGTGACGCGGCCGACGACGACACCGCCGGCGACCCGGCCGGCGGCGTAGACGACGAAGACGGCGTCGACATCGCCGCGCAACCCGGCATCTCCGACGCCGACGGCGGTTTCGTGCGCCGCTGGACGGTGGACGTGGTCAACAC
>JBPCXK010000262.1:0-4938 GCA_051008635.1 Gammaproteobacteria bacterium | reverse complement strand
GTCTTGTGGGTTCTGGCGACGTTTGTGGTGCTCATCTTGGGCGCTCCGTTTTTCCGCGGGGCCTGGGAGGCGGTGCGTCGTGGTCGCGCGAATGCTGACACGCTAGTGAGCCTAGGCGCGCTCGCCGCCTACGCTTACTCCACTCTCACCGTCGTTACCGGTGGGGCTCACGTGTATTTCGACACCGTGACGATGGTGCTGGTGTTGTTCACGCTGGGACGTTATCTGGAAGCGGCGGGGCGCGTGCGCGCGGCGCGCAGTCTCGCGCCCATGCTCGCGGCGGAACGCGCCTGCGCCATTGTGTTGACAGACGCTGGAGACGTCGAGCGGCCCGTCGACCAGGTCCGGGCGGGAACGGTCGTGCGTGTTCGCCCGGGCGAACGCGTACCGGTGGATGGCATGGTCGTCGAAGGGTGCTCCGAGTGTAATGAAGCGATTCTGAGCGGCCAGTCGGATCCCCGGCAAAAGCTACCTGGCGCCAACGTGTACGCCGGCAGCATCAACGGTAATGGACAACTTCTTGTCGAAACGACCGCCACCGGCCTCGCCACCCGCTGGGGACAGATCGCATGCGCGGTCCGTGAGGCCTTGAGTCGCAAGAGCCCGGCCGGCGAACTTGTCGACCGAGTGGCGGTCTTGTTTGTGCCAGCGGTCATCATTTTTGCCGCCGTGACCGTACTTTTCTGGCACGGGCGTGGCGGGTTCGACCAAGCCATGATGGCGGGGCTAGCGGTGTTGGTGGTCGCTTGCCCCTGCGCGTTGGGGTTGGCAGCACCCTTGGCAACCGCTCTCGGCGTGGGAAATGCCGCGCAGCGCGGGATCCTCGTTCGCGGCGGCGCTGTGCTTGAACGACTCGCGAGTGTCAAGGGGGTAGCCTTTGACAAGACTGGAACCCTTACTACCGGCGACCTGGTGTTGGTGGACATAGCGGTGTACGCCGCCTCGGAAGCTGCGTTGTTGTCCCGCGCCGCGGCACTCGCTGAAGGATCTGAGCACCACATTGCCCGTTGTATTCGCACTGCAGCGAAAGCACGGGAACTGGCGCCGACAACCGTACAGTGTATTCAGGCACGTCCAGGGCAAGGCGTCGTTGGGCAGATGGACGGTGACACCATCGCCATGGGGTCTGCTGCCTTGATGAATGCGCTCGGGTGGCTCATGCCGCAGAGCCTGGACTTACTGGAACCGGAGGACTCCTTTACCCGCGTGTACATTGGCTGGGGTGCAACTGTACGCGGACGCCTGCAGCTCGTTGACACCCTTGTTGCGGATGCTCGAGAGACTGTTGCGCGTGTTAAAGCGCTGGGGCTCGATACGTGCCTGTTGAGCGGCGACGCCCCGGCCGCAGCTCAACAAGCGGCACTGGCAGCCGGAATCCATCATTGCCGTGCCGACCTCTCTCCGTCCGACAAAGTCGAAGTCCTGTCCGACTGGGCGCGGAAGCGACGCCGAGTGGCCATGGTGGGGGACGGCATCAATGACGGGCCAGTGCTGGCCGCCGCAGACGTTGGAATAGCGGCAGGTGGCTCTACCGATCTGGCCCGAGAAACCGCCGACGTTACGCTGCCTGCTGGAAGGATCTGTTCCTTGCCGGACCTGATCGAGCTCAGCCGCCGGGTGCGACGTATTATCCTATCGAACATTCTGTGGGCGATGGGTTACAACACCATCGCATTATCTTTAGCGGCAGCGGGCATACTACTCCCGGTCGTGGCCGCAGCTCTCATGGCCGGATCCAGCCTCTTGGTCGTCGGGAACTCACTGAGGGCCGGTCGCGAAGCGGTCTCCCCTTCGAAAGTCCTTCCCACGGACGAACTCGCAGGCGCAGGCTCAGGGGGTTATTAGTCGAGATGACATCTCAAATATTCGACGATACGTTGGTGTTTGCCATAGGCAAGAACATCCTTGGCGTTTACTCGGTGTGCGAGGACACACATGTCTCCTTTCGAGAGTATCGGGTCGCAACGTTAAGAGAGGGAATCGATCGTTACTGTGCAAAAGAAGACATAACAGCCAATGTGCTGACGTTGTCGGCGTGTGGATCTTCGGTGATCACAGCATGATACGCGCACGTACAGCGTTACTTGGTGCCGTGATGGTGCTTACCTCACTTCCTCTCGAGGCTCGTCCCACAAGTGCGGCTAACCAGCTGGGGTCGCTGGTTATCATCGGTGGCGTTCTGCGTTACGACAACGAGCTCGTCTGGCAACGGATTATGGCGCTCGCCGGCGGTGACCTCGCCGACATTGTGGTGTTCCCTACCGCCAATAACCGCCCAAAGTTACACGGTGGATTTTCAGTTCGTGGTTTTCAACGCTATGGCGGCTTCGTGGAGCTGATGCCAATTTCCGTCACGACAACCGACTTTGACTTGAGCTACCAAAAGGCGACGACAGATCAGATACTCATCGACAAGATTAGAGGCGCCAGCGGCGTTTTCTTCGTGGGCGGTGCACCGCAACGTATAGCCACGGTGCTTTATGGGGACGACGGCTCAAGCAGTGCCGTCGTCGATGCAATCCGCGACGTCTATCGTAGCGGCGGCGTCATTGCCGGTATAGACGCCGGCAGCGCTGTGCTGGATACTGGTATCGACGCGTGGAGCGCCCTGCGCGCGGGTCGTGTAAAAACAAACCAGATCCATCCTGGTATCGGTTTGATTCGTGACTGGCTGGTGGACCAGCATTTCCTGTCGCACGGACGCTTTGCTGAAAGCTTAGTCGCGATGCGCCAGCTCGGGTTCAGGTACGCACTTGGTGTGGGTGTGAACACAGCCGTTGTCATCACCAACGGCGGTGAGGCCGAGGTCATGGGCGACAATGGCGCTGTAGTTGTCGATCTATCTCGGGCGAACTCGGATCAAAGTGTCAGCGCGTTCAATCTCAAGGGCGCCCGGCTGAGTTATCTGGGTAACGGTGATCGGTTCGACCTAAGGACGTTGACGGCCACTCCTCACGCCAGGAAGGAAGAGGGTTTCAAAGTCGACCCGCATGCGGCCGACCACCAGTCGTTTAGCGACGAGCCAGTGTTCGTCTCAGATGTGTTAGCAAACGGCATGTTGCGACGTTTGATGATTGCCGCGCTCGACGATGTTCACCACGAAGCGGTTGGGTTGGCCATGGCTGACGGTGCGGAACTCGGTGATCTGGCCTTCAAGTTTCGCCTGTACGTCGGGCGAGATAGCATGGGTTGGTTGGAGACAAGTTCCGGCAGTGAGCGCTATACGGTGTTGAACGTCTGCCTCGATGTGATGCCGACAACGAAGAGGAGCCAAGCGCTTCACCTTCGTCCAGACCTGTGACCAAAAACCTCGGGCGACGATTGTGCGGGGCTAGCCCGCATATCTCACCACGATGACGGCGCTGGCTTGATCTTTAGAATCCACAACGCATTTTCTTCTTCTCGGAAATACGACCTGTATTCCGCTCCCTCAGAAAATGCGTTGTGAAATCAAATCTCTGCGCGATCATCTCGCCCGGCGGAGAGATATGCGGGCTAGGGCATGCAGGAGAACCAGGAGGTCTTGTTCCTGTCCGATGGCGGCGATACGGTCCGAAACCTACAAGCCTATCTTCATTCCTCGAGCGAGCACCATCTTGATTGGGCGAAGACAGCACGCGCCCGTTCGGGGAGTGTCACCAAGCCGTCCTCAATTTTCGTTACTGTCTGATTCCAGATCTTCGCGGTACTGCTGGGTGAGACTCTCTATCCAGCCCATCGTCCGGTGAAGCTCAACGAGCGTGGCCTCCAGTTCCTTCGAGCTCAGGTCGTCGAAATTCGCATCAAGCTTCGGCACTTGCCTGGCAAGCTTGCTGATGCGCCTCCCGTCTTTGTCCCACCACTGCTGCCAGTGTTGCATCGCGTCAGACGCTCGATCACCGGTGGCTACCGCCACCCGCTCTCTCGACTTGGCCGCCTCCCCATGCAGATCGACCAGAGCGACCACGGCCATATGCGCATCATTGCGCGCTCGTTTCAGGCGCAACCTCAGATCCAGCGCATGGTCGACCTTGGCCCGCTCGTGGGTTCTCACGGCAACGATCGCGGCAACGACTGCGGCCACTGCGCTGAGCGCTGCAACCAGCAGGCTCCAATCCAGATTTGACAACGCTATCAACATTGCTCTCTACACCAGTACGGACGCCGGCCACATCATACCGGAGAAATCAGCGAGATCGGCCCCCATGAGACTGTCCCCGATGTATCAAAAAGCAAAGAGGAGATCAACACTGGAAAACCTGCTAAATCGTGAGCCATACTGGCTCGCCGAGCCGGGCAACTCAACACGGTAGGGCTTGCATATGTCGACATTGAGCCAGCTGCTCTCAGAAAAACCTTTTCTTCTCGCCGACGGCGCGACCGGGACCAATCTTTTCGATATGGGGCTCGAAACCGGGGATGCACCCGAGCCCTGGAATGTCGAACATCCGGACCGGATCGAGCGATTGCATCAAGGCTTCATCGACGCCGGTTCCGACATCATCCTCACCAACTCGTTCGGGGGAAACTACGCTCGTTTGAAGCTGCACGGTTTTCAGGATCGAGTCGCCGAGCTCAATGAAACAGCGGCCCGCCTGGCGAGGCGTATGGCCGATTCGGCCGATCGAGCCATCCTGGCTGTTGCATGAGAGCTCGAGGACCATGCGAATGAAGGCCCACATCGTTCTAGCTCACCCAGAGGCAAAGTCTTTCAACGCACACTTGTCGGGCACCTCGCAAAGAGTGCTCGGTGCCGCCGGATGGCAACCGACGCTGTCTGATCTCTACGCCATGGACTTCGACCCACGCGAGGGGCCGCATCACTACAGGTCTCGCAAAGACGCGGAAGTCTTTCATACTCAGAGCGAACAGCGTTTCAACGCGGAGAATGAAACCACGCCACCGGATGTGAATTCGGAAGTACAACGCTTGCTAGACTGCGATTTGTTAGTCGTACAT
>JBPCXK010000261.1:0-5099 GCA_051008635.1 Gammaproteobacteria bacterium | reverse complement strand
GCCTTGATGTCGAATCCGGCGTCGGTCATATGTTTGCGAAAATATCGCGTGTTTTCTAGCAGGCGTTCGCGCAGGGTCGCCGAGGAGATCAAATCCAGCACCTTTAGCGCTGCAGCGACGAGCGGTGGCGGCAGCGTGTTCGAGAAAAGGTACGGCCGCGAGCGTTGCCTTAGAATGTCGACGACGTCTTGGCTTGCCGTGGTGAACCCGCCCGATCCGCCGCCGAGCGCCTTGCCCAGCGTGGAGGTGAAGATATCGATGCTGTCGTGTACGCCGTTGTACTCGGCGGAGCCGCGCCCGCTGGCGCCTACGAAGCCCGTGGCGTGCGAGTCGTCGACCATCACGAGCGCATCGTAACGTTTGGCAAGTGCGACGATCTCGTCGAGCTTTGCAACATCGCCGTCCATACTGAACACGCCGTCGGTGGCAATCAGCCGCGTGCGCGCGTCAGTAGACTCCTGCAATTTGCTTTCGAGTTCACCCATGTCGGCGTGCGCGTAACGATGCCGCTGCGCCTTGCACAAACGTACGCCATCGATGATCGAAGCGTGGTTGAGCGCATCGCTGATGATGGCATCGTCCGGTCCGAGTAAGGTCTCGAACAAGCCGCCATTTGCGTCGAAACATGATGAATACAGGATCGCGTCTTCGGTGCCGAAGAACTTTGCGATGGTTGTTTCGAGATCCTTGTGGAGATCCTGCGTCCCGCAAATAAACCGCACGGACGCCATGCCGAAACCGTGACTGTCGAGCGCTTGCTGCGCGGCGGCTATGACGTCCGGATGACTCGCGAGCCCCAGGTAGTTGTTCGCGCAGAAGTTCAGCACCTTCTGGCCTGGCGTGACCGCGATGTGGGCGCCCTGCGGCGAAGTAATGACGCGCTCGTCTTTCTGCAAACCCTCGCGGCGTATGCCGTCCAGTTCTTTCTTCAGGCGTTGCTGCAGGTTCACTGGCTCAGCTCCACTCGCAAACGACTTTGCCACACTGTCCCTCGCGCATGAACTCGAAGCCTTGCTCGAAATCATCGATCGGCAGCCGGTGCGTCAGCACCGGCCACAGATCGAGCCCACCTATCACGAGCTGCGTCATCTTGTACCAGGTCTCGAACATCTCGCGTCCATAGATCCCCTTGATGGTCACGCCCTTGAATATCACCTGATCCCAGTCAATGCGCGTATCCGACGGCAGGATGCCGAGCAAAGCGATCTTGCCACCGTGAAACATGTGATTGACCATGTCGTTGAACGCGCTCGCGTTGCCTGACATTTCCAGGCCGATATCGAAGCCTTCGCGAATATCCTGGGCCTTCATCGCCTGCGCGAGCGTTTCGCGTGAGACATTCACGGTATGTGTTGCCCCCAGGCGAGCGGCGAGGCCAAGGCGGTAATCATTGACATCGGTCACCACCACGTGGCGAGCGCCGATGTGACGGCAAACCGCGGTGGCAATGAGCCCGATGGGACCGGCGCCGGTGATCAGAACGTCTTCGCCAACCATCTCGAAAGACAGGGCGCAGTGCACGGCATTGCCGATCGGATCGAAGAACGCGGCAATTTCCGAGGGCACTTGCGGCGGGATAAGCCAAAGATTGGCCGCCGGCACGGTCACGTATTCGGCGAAGGCGCCGTCGATATTCACGCCCAGGCCTTGCGTATGCGTGCAGAGGTGGCGGCGTCCGGCGCGGCAATTGCGGCACAAGCCACAGGTGATGTGGCCTTCGGCCGAGACGCGGTCGCCGACGTTGTAGTTATGTACGCCGGGACCGATCTCGACAATGTGACCGACGAATTCGTGACCGATTACGAGCGGCGGCTTGATCGTGTGCTGCGCCCATTCATCCCAGCTGTAGATGTGCAAATCGGTGCCGCACACCGCGGTCTTGTCGACCTTGACCAGGACCTGGTTGGTGCCGACTTGCGGCATCGGCGCCTCCTGCATGCGCACGCCGGGCTGCGCCGCATGCTTCACCAATGCCCGCATAGTGCTCATTTTGCGTTTATGTCACGGATCACGAAGACATGACGAGGAGTCTAGCACGGTAGTTTTTTTATGTGAGACGCAGGTTGGTGCTGAGCGCAGCGAAGCCCAACTTGCAGTGGTATCTCTGGGGCAATTGCCCGGTTGGGCTTCGCTGCGCTCAGCACCAACCTACGGGTGCCGCCGTGGACTTTTGCGACACCCCTGAAAGCCGCTCCCACAAAGCTGGTCTCCTCAATCCGGCATTGCCGCCGTAATCTCGATCGACGCATACCACGCTGCAAGGTTGGCGATGTCATCATCGCTGAGATCCCTGGCGACAACAGTCATCATCTCGTGCGCGCGCTTGCCCGAGCGGAAATTTTTGAGTTGGGTCTGCAAATAGATTTCACTTTCTCCGGCGATGTGCGGGGCAATCGGGATTTTGGCGATGCCGTCAAGGCCGTGGCACGTCCTGCACATGGCGGCCAGTTTTTTGCCGGTCGCAGCGTCACCCGCAGACGCCGCGGATATGGCGCACGCAAAGCCGCAAGTCAGACACAGCAGCAGGAAGATTCGGCTCATCATCACGGCTGGTCGAGAAAACAAAACCGGCCGGGCAGGGCGCCCGGCCGGACGTGTTGGTGAGGCTAACGCGGGCTATCTGCCATAGGAGATGCGGTAGATTGCGCCTGCCAGGTCGTCGGAGACGAGCAACGAACCGTCACGGAGCTGAGCGATATCGACAGGGCGGCCAAGATACTCGCCGTTCTCGTCTATCCAGCCCTGGGCAAACGTTGTCGTGTCGCCGACCGAGCCGTCCGCGTTGACCGCGGTGAACATCACCGTTGCGCCCGATGGTGTCGTGCGGTTCCACGAGCCGTGCTGCGCCGAGAATATACCGCCGCGATACCGCGACGGAAACATCTTGCCGCTATAGAAGCTCATGCCCAGATCCGCCGCGTGCGCGATCATCTCGACCGCTGGCATGACGACGTCCTTCGGCGCGTCGCTATCCTTATACTCGTTGGTGCGCACCGAACCGCCGCCATACCACGGAAATCCGAAGTGCTGACCCGCTTCGGTTTGCCGATTCAGCTCGCCGGGCGGGATATCGTCGCCCATGCCGTCCACCTGATTATCCGTAAACCACAGATCACCATTCGCGGGGTTGAAGTCCATGCCGACTGAATTACGCACGCCGCGTGTGAACACCTCGCGGCCTTTGCCGTCGGTCCCCACGCGAATGATCCCGCCGATGCCGGTCTGGTTGTAAAGATCCATCTTCTCCGGCGCAAACACATTGAAGGGCTGGCCAAGCGTAACATAGAGTCTGCCGTCCGGCCCTATGCGGCACACGCGCGCCGTGTGGTTGTAACTCTCCTCGGCGACCGGTACGAGATCGCCTTGCTTGAGGACATTGAAGGCCGCCACGTCCGGGCTTTCGTAAAAGAACTCCGCCGCCGGAAACACCAGCACGCGGTTTTGCTCGGCGATGTAGAGAAAACCGTCCTTGGAGAAACACGGGCCATTGGGAATGGCGAAGCTGATCGAGGGCGCGAAGTTTTTCACCTCGTCAGCCACGCGATCTTTGTCCCGGTCGGTAACCGCCCACACCTGCGTCTTGCGCGTACCGACAAAGGTCACGATGCCCTGCGGGCCCACCGCCATGTGGCGGGCATCCGGCACGATCGCGTACAGTGAAATCTTGAAACCGGGCGGCAGCTTGACGCGTTTCAGGTTGTTTTTGATCGCCCCGGCCTTGTCGCCGCCCTGCTCGATAAATTGAAACTCCGTCACCCCGGTGGTTTGGAAGTTGCTCAACTTCTCGAGATTCGACTGCGCGTGGACTGCTGGGCTCAGCGCTACTGCCGCGAGCGCGGCCAGAAGTACTTTTGTTCTCATGGGGCATTCCTCCTGGTTCTCGTTGTCAACAAATTTTGAGAACCTGAAAGAATAGAGCGGGCGCGGCGGCAACGCAAAGCATTTCATGATGCCTCTACGTGCCCACTCGTACTGGATGTTCGTTTCCAGAGCCCCGGTGTTTCCTCTTGTTTCACCGGCGAAACAAATTGTCGCTATGTGCAACCCGCTTTGAAGTGATTGTGCGACACCGCGTCACGCTGCCGTAGCTCAACGGAGCTCTTGTAGCGTGGGGTGAGCGCAGCGAACCCCACCAATTTACTCGGTTACCTGGCCTGGTGGGGTCCGCTAACGCTCACCGCCACCCTACAAAAACCGTTTTGCGACACCCTCTGAAGCCACTCCCACGAAATTGCGTAAGTGGCTTCCGCCAGAGTTAAGCGACACCCATAACACCCATCGTGTTGACAAGAGCCAGGGTCTGTCTCCTGACAGGATGGTGTCAGGAGGCTACGATTATGATCTCCTCCACGGAAACGACCCCAATGCGCCGCGCCGATCGCCTGTTCGAGATCATCCAGTTCATCCGCCGCAAGAAGCTGGCGCGCGCCGCCGACATTGCGGAGAAGCTGGAAGTCTCGGAGCGGACGATCTATCGCGACATTCGGGATCTCATGGCAGGCGGCGTGCCGATAGAGGGCGAGGCGGGGGTCGGATATGCGCTGCGCGGAGGTTTTGATTTACCGCCACTCATGTTTGACGAACGAGAGCTCGAAGCGCTGGTGCTGGGCGTGCGGATCGTGGAGTCCTGGACCGACCCCAGGATGGCCGAGGCCGCCGCAAATGTAATCGCCAAGGGCGAAGCCGTGATACCGCAACGGCGGCGCCGGCACATGGCCGAGACTGCCTTGCTGGCGCCGGCCGATCATTTTGCCGAGCCCATCGAGATCGACCCGGACGCCTTGCGAGACGCGCTGCGCCGCCGTTACAAAGTGCATTTTGCATATCGTGATCTCAAGGACCGTAACAGCGAGCGCGACGTGCGTCCGCTGGCGATGTCGTTCTTTGGTCCGGTCTGGCTACTGGTCGCGTGGTGCGAGCTGCGCGATGATTTCCGCTCGTTCCGGCTGGACCGGATGTCGGCACTGAACGTCCTTGGCGAAACCTTCCGGCCCGAACGGGGCAAGACCCTGCACGATTACCTCAAACGCGGCTCGGAGTAGGGCGCACAATTGTAGGCTCGAGGCGATCTTGTAGCCGCTGTCTGTAGAGGCCATCAC
>JBPCXK010000260.1:0-3190 GCA_051008635.1 Gammaproteobacteria bacterium | reverse complement strand
GGTTCGGGCAAGGGGCGGCCAAACTCGTCCTTCAGCTCAACGCCGCTTTGTATCGAATAGGTTTGCGCCGCCCGCAGATTTTCCGGCAACCAGACCACGTACTCCCGGCCCATTTGATGTGGAGCGCCCAGGCTGGAGTACGCATAATGATTCTCCCAGGGATCGTAGTCCTCGCGGCCGCCCGCCAGATCGGGCCCGAAGACCATGTGATCCCTGATCACATCGCTGATCACCGGTGCGCTGAACGCCAGACCGATGCCAGAAAGCGGGTTACATTTTCTTCTTAACTCTTTGTTTTGAGGAGATATATGGAGTCCGGCACGGTAGTTGTCCGTGCAGCGTGCGCCGAGAAAACGAAACTCCGGAAAGGTATCGAACGAAACGACGATACGATCTTCGCGTCCCCGCTCCGGGCCGTCGGCCGACACCAGGCCGGGCTCCACAACGAGCTCCATGCCGCTCGCAAGGGGCAACGGGGTTTGCGGTTCCAGCATCCAGCCGCGCTGCGGTCCCGATTGCTCTTCACTCGTTGGCGCAGCGGTGACGGCCAGACGCTGCCCCGTCGTGCCGGCGCGGCGCAGATACAGTCGCCGCTCGACAGACGCAGGGGTAACGAGCTGATTGAAGGCGACATTGATCTGTGGCGTGCCCGGGCCACGCCAGGTATTGAACCAGGCGCTTTGCACCCTCGGCCGCTCGGTGATGAATTCGTGTGTGAGTGCTTCGCCAAGCGTGCGCCCGTCCTCGGTTTCGATCCCCGGTGAGACCACGATCCGATAGCGGGTCGCCGGACGCATAGTCGCCGAGTCGCCAAGCTGGCACGCGAGTGCGCTCGTATCCAGCCAACGCCATTCACAGGCAAGCAGAGGCGAAATGTCGACGGGAATCTCGTCGGCGTCACGCTCCATGCGGCCGACCGGCACCACTGGTTGGTTGAACTGGAATACGAGTTGACGCCCGGCCGGCACGTCCTTGCCGTCCGGCGTGATGCGCGAGATCTCGAGCGGCTTACCGCCCTCGTTGAACTGCGCGGAATCGAAAGCAGCCTTGCCGTTGTACATCACGAGCAAAGCCAGTGCCGCCAGACAAACCTTTGTGTTTCTCATGCGCCCCTCCCTGTTGATTCCCGACCGCCGATACCAGCCCAGTATTCAGGATGATTGTGGCACTGTCGTGGCTCGATTATGGCGCGGCTGTGGACATCGCATTGTAGGACGGCTACACCGACAACCGCGACTGAAGAGGGCGTCGCAGAAGCCAACCACAACACCCGTAGGTTGGTGCTGAGCGATAGCGAAGCCCAACATGCTGGTGTCTCTGGGCCGCTGGCCCGTTGGGCTTCGCTATCGCTCAGGGTTCTGCCAGAAATAAGTTTGCATTTCTCGGCGCCTTGCCCGCATATCTCACCACGGGGCGAGATGATCGCGCCGAGATTTGAATCCACAAGGCATTTTCTGGTCGAGCGGAATACGGGCTGTATTTCCGAGTGAGGAAAATGCGTTGTGGAATCAAAGATCAAGCCAGCGCCGTCATCGTGGTGAGATATGCGGGCTAGGCGGGCTAGGCGGGCTAGGCGCCCGTGTGGCAAGACGCGAGGCAGGCGAATAGCCGGCTATTTAACTGCCGAAGCAACGCCCGCCACGCGCGATGGATAGACGTCGCACAGGGATGTGCAAGTGTCGCGGGCGCAGGACGCGCAGGAGCGACCGCCGAGAAATGTAAAGTTATTTCTGGCAGAGCCCTCAGCACCAAGCTACGAAGAGCGTGTTTTGCGACGCCCTGTGAGGCTGCTCCCGCAGATCATTGACTTGCAGTCCGCGCCACCAGCTTGCGAATAGTCAGCCCCTGCACCACGATGGAGAACAGCACCACGACATAAGTAATTGCCAGAATCACCTCGCGCGGTCTGCCCGGCGGCAACGAGAGCGCCAGCGCCACCGAGATGCCGCCGCGCACGCCGCCCCAGGTCAGAATCTTGACCGCGTGCGGCGTGAACTCGAAAAACCGTAACAGCCGCATCACCTGCACCGGCACACCCACGCACACGAAACGCGTGACAAGCACGATGGGAATCATCAGCAAACCGGCGATCAGGTATTGCTGCGTGAAGGCGAGGATCATCACCTCGAGCCCTATCAACACGAACAGCACGGCGTTCAGAATTTCATCGACCAGCTCCCAGAACATATCCAGATGCTCGCGCGTGAGGTCGGACATGGCAAAGGCGCGGCCATGGTTGCCGATGAGCAGACCCGCGACCACCATTGCCAGCGGTCCTGATACGTGCAGATGCCGGGCAAGCGTGTAGCCGCCCAGCACCAGCGCCAGCGTGATGAGCACCTCCACCTGATAACTGTCGATGCTCTTGAGCATGCGGTAAGCGATGTAGCCGATAACCAGACCGTAGACGATGCCGCCGATAGCCTCCTCAGCGAACAGCAGACCGATCTCCCTGACACCCGGATCGCCGCCGCCTGCGGCCACCGTCAGCAAAATGCTGAACACCACCACCGCCACGCCGTCATTGAACAACGACTCGCCGGCGATCTTGATCTCCAGACTCTTGGGCGCATTGGCGGACTTCAGAATCCCCAAGACCGCGATCGGATCAGTCGGCGAGATGAGCGCGCCGAACAACAGGCAATAAATAAACGGCAGATCGATGCCGACCGCATGCAGTACTGCTTTCGCCAGGACGGCGATGATGAAAGTGGAGGCCACCACGCCTACCGTCGCCATGATGCCGATCGGCCACTTACGACTGGCCAGCTCCGACAAGTCGACATGCAAGGCGCCGGCAAACAGCAGCAATGACAGCATGCCATTCATCAACACTTCGTAAAAATCGATCGAAGCGATCATCGGCTCCACTTTGTTGTGGATATCGACCACCGCCAACTTCCCCAGCCCCAGCAACACCAGCGAAAACAACAGCGCAAAAACCATCACACCAATGGTCCGTGGCAGCTTGATGAAGCGGTCATTGAGATACGCAAACAGCGCGGTGAGCGTGATCAGGGTGGCGGCGATTTCGAGCATTGTTCGTCTCTGAGAAACAATCCGGGTTACTGCGCGTAGCGGAAAAGTTGTCCGCTGCAACCACTTGTCAGGCTGTCAGGCATCACTCATCCAAGAGTTCGTAAAATGACAACGAATTCCCAAAAGGATCGCGAAATTCAAAATATTTTAC
>JBPCXK010000259.1:0-2675 GCA_051008635.1 Gammaproteobacteria bacterium | reverse complement strand
GCGCAGGACGCGCAGGAGCGACCGTCGAGAAATGTGAAATTATTTCTGGCAGAGCCCTGAGTCCAGACCTCAAGATGGCCATCGCGGTTAACCTGTTTGTCCTGGCATGCTTGCTAACGTTCCCGGTGTCCGGCGCCGCAGCAGGCGCACGGTTTCCGGTATGCCACGGATACAGCTGCAGAAATCAGCCCATTGTGCATCTGAATGAAGTGCAATGGAGCGCCGTTCTCGGGACGATGCAGCCTGCAGCCACGACCCCCACGGGCGAACGGCAGCGCCTCGCGCACGCCATCGCGAAACTGGAATCCACGGTCGGCGTGCTCACCGGCGTTGCCGACCTTGGCGGTAACGCCATCACCGATTTGCCGGGGCAGATGGACTGCATCGACGAATCGACCAACACCACCACTTACCTGCGTCTGTTAGACGAATCCGGCTTGCTTCGCTGGCATGAGGTCGAAGAACGCGCCTGGCGCTCATGGTGGGGACTGGATATTCACTGGACGGCCGTGATTCGTGATCATACCGACGGCCAGCGCTACGCAGTCGACTCATGGTTTCTGGACAACGGCATGCAGCCGTACATCCAACCGCTGCGCGCATGGCGATTCAAACGGCGGCTTCCGTACAATCCGGATGCACTACATGGTCGCGCGAAGCACTCACGGATTGCCGTTCGCGAGACGGCGAGGAGTAACAAGTAGCTGCTCGCTCGACTGTCGCCTGGCGGATAGATCATCGGCGCTGATTCGCATGAACCGCACTGGCTCGTCAAACCCCTTGAGCCGAGCCTGTTCACTGTTGGCGGAAAAGTCTCTCAACAACTCCGTCACGAGCGGGTCGCCCGCGAACTCGGGCGACATCACAATGTCGCCGCCCGTGCTCTGCGCCTCCAGACGCGCCGCCTTGTTTGCCGCCGTGCCGTAATAGTCGAGCCGGTTGTTGAGCGTCACCGCGATACAACGGCCGACATGTATGCCGAGCTTGACCGTTATCGGTTCTTTGCCCGAAACAGCGTTGAAACGTTCGAAATCCGCGTGAATCTGAATTCCGCAACGCAGCGCGTCGGCCGGGCTGTTGAACACCGCCATGATCGCATCGCCAATGGTCTTGACGATAGCGCCGTCGTGCTGACGCACCGCCTTGCCGAGGATGGCGAAGTGTTCGCGCACGAGATAATACGCCTGCGGATCGCCGATGCGTTCATAAAGCGCGCTGGAGCCCTTTAGATCAGTGAACATGATCGTGATGTGATCGACTTCCACGTTGTCACCCGGACGCAGAACTTCTTTTGTAAAGAGATCCCGGAACGCCTGCATGGCGGTAGCGCGTTTCGCGGTCAGCGCATCGCACCGCCACTGTCTTTCTTCGACAATCAGTGTCAGCTTGCGCGCGCTGTTGTTGTGTAGAGCCAGCTCGCCTGCGCCGGCGGAGGGTTCAGCGGCAACGTTCTCACCGTCTGCGATAACCGTTGGAAAACCACCCTCCTCCCATTGCACGTCATGCTCGCCGCCAGGCTCGAGCGTGCGCAGTCGATAGCTGCCGTGAGGCAAATCGACTTTCAGTGTCCTGTGCTCTCCCGGCGCCAAAGTAAGCTGCACTTTGATGTGAGGTGTGCTCATGGGTCCGAACAGACAATACTCGCCGCTTTCCAGCGGGCGTATTGCACTCGCGGGATAGAAGGCAAGCTCGATGTTGTCCGTATAGTCGCGTGCGTAGTCGATATTGCACGACGAGCAGTGCGCGCCTTCGGGCAACTGATCAAGGGCCAACACGGACGACTTGCCGACCTGACAGCGCGGACATAGTAAGTCCCAGCGCAGGCCGAGTAATCCCTGTCTGGCCGCCTCGAGGCACAGCTCGACCGCCTGACGCGGCGGTGCTTGCCACAGACGCGCCAGCTTGAGCGGCCTGATCGCCCACACGTCTACTTCCTGGCGCGTGAGTATGAAATCGGCGAGCTTGTGAGCGAGGCCATGCCCATGCGGGGTCGCCTCGATCTCGCTGACCAGCACTTGGGCGCGCGCATGCGCGCCGGCGGCCAGAGCTGGTGTCTTGCACTCGAACCCGGTTTGTCTCTCGCCCCGCGCAAACTCGCGCGCGTTGTCGGCGAGCCTGGTGAAGGTTCTGCCGATCTGTGCGAAAAAACCAGTCGCCAGCAACAACTTACCGAGCGCATTGGCTGCTTCGACATCGACGGTATATTCGCACCGGCAACCCCCGCTCTGTGGAATCAGCTTTAGGGTCGCGCACAGATACCTGAGCGGCCCGTTCTCGAAATGCCGGCAATGTTCGAACCACTGTTCGTCCACCCAGCTGACCGGCTGCTCTTCCCATCGCAACTGGAAAAGACCGATGCGCGCGCGCGCGCGATAACGTACCGAGCCGTCCGGTTGCGCGATCTCTTCGATCGTGTGCTTGGGGAGGCCTGCGGCCTCGTTGAAACGCGCCGTGTCGCCGAGCACGGGCCAGATGTCGTCGACCGGGCTATCGAAACGCCATATCCAGGTTCTGGTCTTAGCTACCATTTGAGGGTTTGGCCCGAAAACCGGTATCCACGGCTACTTGAGGACCAATTTTATTTGGCAGTCCCGACAAAACTAGTGCAAATTACCGAAAACCAGGGCAAACGAACCGCGTCAATTGCCGTAAATCACCCCCGGCAGCCACAGCGC
>JBPCXK010000258.1:0-9149 GCA_051008635.1 Gammaproteobacteria bacterium | reverse complement strand
CAACCGTCCTGCGTGTTAGCAGGACACCTTAATCTCAAACCACCGTCGTGGGCCGGCTACGCGTCCGCTATTTCATTCGTGTGTCGTCGTGCGAACTGTGGGGTTTTGCGTGAACGTTTCACAGACTTGCACCTGGCCTTTGCAACAGCACCACCCGGTCGTGGCCGCGTCAGAGTTGAACGGCCTTTAACGACCGGCCGATGTGACTCAGAATGGTAGTCGCCTACGTGGGCAGGAAGGCATCCGCAATGCCGCCCTCAGGGGCCTGAAATTCGGACCGTGGTATGACTACGCTGGATCTTTTTTTTCGCTTTTCCGCCGTTGCGCTGCTGATGGTGATCTCCCTTATCCTGGTGAGGGATTACCGGGACAAACCCGCAGCCTGGCTAGCGTCAGGCTGGGCGGTCTCGGGCATCTGCTATCTCCTGGTCGGCGCCGCGTTCAGAGACCTAGGGTGGTCTGTATATCTGCTCCTCGCCGGAGCCATCACTGGACCACCACTGTTCTGGTTGCTGATGCGCTCACTCTTCGAGGATCGATTCCAACTCGGGTGGCGTCATCTGCTTATCATCATGACGATTGTCGCGCGCAGCATGGGCAGTTTGATTGGGGGCTCGGTGGAGCTGAGTGAGGGATCAACCATCTACGACCAAAGCCCCTTCGCAGTCGTTCTTCCCCAGTCGCTGTCGTTCGTCTTCTACGGCTGGGGCATGATCGTGGCACTCAAGGATTGGCGCGGTGATCTCGTGGAGGCCCGGCGCCGTATCCGGCTAGCATTGCTCCTCGGCGCGGGGAGTTATGCGATTGTTCTGGGCGTCGTCACGTTGTCAGTCTCGTTCCGTCTCACCACGGTTAGTGTGGTCGTGCTCGATGTGATCAACGCAGCAATGCACTTCGTATTGTGCCTGAGCTTCAGCGCGAGCATGCTCAGCCTGCGCTCCGACTTCCTGGAAGGCCCCGTCCCACGTGCAGTTTCAGTTGAAGTGCCGGAGGAGGAACTCTCGCCCGTCATCACGAACCTGACGCGCGCGATGCAAGAGGAGAAACGCTATTGCGAGCACGGTCTGACAATCGGACGACTCGCCGCATCGTTGGGGATAAAAGAGTACAAGCTGCGTCGGATCATCAACGGCCGATTCGGTTATCGCAACTTCAATGAGTTTCTCAATCGGTATCGCATCGAAGAGGCCTCGAGGCGTCTCATTGCGCCCGAGACGAAAGGCCTGCCGGTGCTGACGATCGCAATCGAGGTCGGATATCAATCTCTTGGACCATTCAACAGGGCTTTTAAGGAAATACAAGGGAAGACGCCTACCGAGTTTCGGCGGATTGCCGTCGTGCAGGGCGCCGGCGCAGCGGAACCAGTCGCATAGCGATTGCGGATCGGACCGGCTGCACCTCTGTTCGGATTCAGGACGTATTGCCTGCTACGCCCTGAATTCCGAATTCTCGCAGAACACGCGGGCCAGCTTTTGTGTCGCCCTTATCAACGCATCGACGATGCCCGGCTCGCTCGCGGCGTGTCCGGCATCCGGCACGACCGTGAAATCCGCCTCCGGCCAGGCATCGTGCAAGGCATAAGCCTGATCGACCGGGCAGATGACATCATAGCGCCCGTGCACGATTGCCCCGGGTATGCCGTGCAGTCTGGCCGCATTGTCCAGAAGCTGATTGGGCGCCATGAAGCAGTCGTTGACGAAGTAATGGCATTCGATACGCGCGATGCCGAGCGCCGTGTGTGCGCCCGCGAAATGACTGACGATGTCAGGGTCGGTCTTCAGGCTTAGTGTCCGGCCTTCCCAGACCGACCACTCCTTCGCCGCCGCCAGACGTTCCGCCTCGTCGCTGCTGGTGAGCCGGCGATAGTATGCCTGTTGCAGGTCGCCGCGTTCTTCCGCCGGAATGTGATTCAGAAAGTCCCGCCAGTAATCGGGAAAGATACGGCTCGCGCCTTCCTGGTAAAACCAGCGGATGTCGTGCTTGCGGCACAGAAAAATACCGCGGAGGATCAAGCCCAGCACACGTTCGGGATGCGTCTGTGTGTAGGCAAGCCCAAGTGTCGATCCCCAGGAGCCGCCGAACACCACCCAGCGGTCGATGCCGAGGTGTTTGCGAATCTTCTCGATGTCATCGATCAACGCCGGCGTGGTGTTGTCTTCCAGTTCCGCGTGCGGCGTCGAGCGCCCGGCCCCGCGCTGATCGAATAACACAATGCGATAGCGTTCGGGGTCGAAAAACCGTGGATGATACGGCTCGCAACCAGCGCCGGGTCCCCCGTGCAGAAACAAGGCCGGCAAGCCTTCCGGGTTACCGAACTCTTCCACCAGCAGCTCATGAGTGCCGCCAACCGGCAATCGGAAGCTGTTGTGTGGCGCTATCGGTGGATAAAGCGTAAGCATGTCGAGACCTTGTGAAGGGGCGGTCGGCTGGTTCCCAAAGCCCGGACAGAATAGGCTAAAATCACCTCCCCGGTCCAACAGCTGCAGCCGGCCCCGTACCCGTTCGCGCCGACAACAAAGACATGACGTCGCTTCTCACCGTACCAGTCGAGCGCACAGCGACGACGCTCGCCAGCGGTTTCCTGCAGGAGGCCGCTCAGGCTTGCGACCAGCTGGAACGCGGTGATGACAAGCAGGCGCTGCACGATTTTCGTGTGGGCCTGCGCCGACTGCGCAGCACGCTGCGCGCATACAAACCCTATGTAGGCAAACATTTCGGCAAACCGATTTATCGCGACATCAAAAGACTCGCCGGTTCGACCGGCGCGGCCCGCGACAGTGAGGTACAACTTGCGTGGCTGGGTCAATGCGGCAAGCGCATCGAGCCCGAAGACCGGGCGGGTTTCGAATATGTGTGCGGGCGCGTGCGCCGCCGCATGGACTACGAGTACCAGCGTTTGCATGCGTCGTTGCCGATGCGTTTCGAAGCCGCTCGACGGCAAATCGACGATCGCCTGCGTCACCCCCCGCACGAAAGCCATATCAGCTACGCCGAGGCAGGCGGGCGCCTGATCGACCAATGCGCCGGCACGATCTACCGGTATCTCGAACATTTCCGGCAAAGCGGCGACGAGACAGCGGCGCACAGGGCGCGCCTCGCAGTGAAACAGCTTCGCTATCTGGCAGAGCCCTTGTGCCGAGAGCTGGATTCAGCCGCCGAACTCGTGACTGGATCGAAAAAGATGCAGGATTTGCTCGGCGATATCCATGATGCATACGTTTTTGCCCATGAGCTGATCGATGCGGGCGGAAATCTGGCCGCCGAGGGCATGCGCGTTGAGCTGCAAACGGTGTTGCGGCTCGCCAACGGCGCGTCGCCACCCGCCCTGCAGAATGGCAACGGCCCGATCGGCGGGCTGATGGCGGTAGCTGGGCAGCTTCAGATTCATCGCGAGGGTCTTCTGGAGACCTTAATGACACGGCTCGCTGATGGCAGTATCGCCGAATCGCTGGACCGGGCACGAAACCTCGCCTGGGACTTGACGCATTACGTCGAGGTGCCGTTAAAGTAATGGAATTAACCGTTGAGCCGGGCGGCTCTGGCCCGTCCGGGGCAAGATGAGCTGAAATGTCAGGCGTTAAACGGCACGCTTTGCGCGCCAGCCACCAGCGAAAAAAAAAGCGCGTGCGCCTCTTACCGCCAGATCCAAGCGAGCGCCCGGGGAGGGACCCACCTTTTGGCCACATTGCTGTCGCAAGACGTGACCGTGTTAACGTTTTTTGTCTGGTATTTGACGTAAAGAGCCGTGATGGCAGAATGGGTTCTGCCAAGGGGGATACGGCAGATTTTCCTTCGCGGGTTGCTACCGGGCCAGGGATATTGTGCGGTGCGCAAAGCGATCCGGTAACGCTTATCCTTCGGGTATGTAAAATGCCCGAAATCCCCACCAAAACATAGGTTTATTGTCTAGAAATATGCCATTATATTAGCGGGTTACCGATCATTCAGGCTCAAGAGAATCAGTCAGTGAAGAAATCTGCGCGCGAAGTGGCGTCTGTGGCGGATCAGCATCGCAATGCCCTTCAGCCAGGTTACAAGTTGCTCTGGTACGACATCAAAAGAATCATCGGTCAGGGCGGCTTCGGCATCACGTATCTGGCGCACGATCTGAACCTCGATCAGCCCGTTGCGATAAAAGAGTATCTACCTGTCGAGCTTTCGGTGCGTGAGCACAACTCTTCGGTCGTCCCGATATCTGCAAAGCACAACGATCGTTTCAAGTGGGGCCTGCAACGCTTTATAGCCGAGGCGCGCACGCTTGCCAAATTCAATCATCCACACATCGTCAGCGTGTTGTCAGTATTTGAAGGCAACAAGACGGCGTATATGGTAATGAACTACGAAGAAGGTGAAAGCCTTCACGTTGTTTTGAATCGTCGCAAGACACTCGAAGAAAAAGAACTCAAGGACATCGTGCTGCCGATCCTCGACGGCTTGAAGAACGTGCACAAAGCGGGCTTCATTCATCGCGACATCAAGCCGGACAACATTATCATCCGCAAGAACAACAAACCGGTGTTGCTCGACTTCGGTTCGGCGCGGCGCGCGCTCGATAACCACACCCGCACATTGACCAGCGTGGTATCCCCCGGCTACGCGCCGTTCGAGCAGTATTACGCGAAAAGCGATCAGCAGGGGCCGTGGACCGACATTTATAGCCTCGGCGCCACGCTTTACCGGGGCATCGTGGGCGTTGCGCCCATGGACGCCATCAGCCGGGGCGAAGGAATTCTCAAGGCGTCCAAGGATACGCTGGTGTCCGCGAACGAGGCCGCCGCCGAAAACTATTCCAAACGATTCCTTACGGCGGTGGATCACGCGATCCAGTTCAGGGAGTCCGACAGACCGCAAAGCGTCGAGGAATGGTTAAAAGAACTCGTCGGCAGCGGCCCTGCCAAGTCCTCCGGCGCGAAGCCGCGCCCGGCCGCGGCCGCGGAGCCAAGAACAACGGTACAAGCCGCGTCCCCCTCTGAACTGTTCCCCGACGATTCCGAGTTCGGCGAATCCACCACCGCGGCGATCGACAGTGTGCCGTCGTTGCGAGTAGACGTCGACAGCGTGCCTCATGCGCACACAAACGGACGGCGGCGCCGACTCACGGGCTGGTTGGCCAGCGCCGCCGCCGTGGTGGTCGCGGCGGTCCTGGTCTGGGCGTTCCGCGAACCCATCGTGGGCTGGACGGAAACGGCAAGGCTGCTGTTCAGTGCACCCGCCGAAGAGCAGGTCGCTGCCAGCGCCGAACCAGAACCACCGGCTGTCACCGAGGAACAGCGGCGGTCCGAACAGATCGGTTTGCTGATCGCAGCCGCTCAGGCCGATGTGCAGGAAGATCGTTTGACCTCGCCGCCAGGCAACAACGCCCTGGAGCGTTTCTCCGAAGTGCTGGAAATGGACAACGAAAACACGATGGCGCGGCAGGGCATCACCGACATTCTGGCCCTTTACATCGAGCGGACTTCCGGCGCGATAGATGCCGGGAGGCTCAATGAAGCCGAGGAGCAGCTCGCCGTTGCCGAGGCGATCAGCCCCGGCGAGAAGGTGATCGGCGAACTGCGCACCCGCATCAGAAAGGCCCGGAACCGGCAACAGCGTATCGAGGAAAGCCAAATCAGGGCCCGGCGCGTGCTGGAGCTGCTGCGCCTGGCGGAGGCCGATGTGGAGGCCGGCCGTCTTATCGATCCCGTGGGCAACAACGCCGTGGAGCGCTATCGGGAAGTGCTGCAACTCAATCCCAACAACGGCCGCGCCAAGCAGGGCAGCGTCGATGTGGCAAATACGCTCAAGGACTGGGCGACGGATGCGTCGCTCAAAGGCAATTTCGCGGACGCGTATACCTACCTGGACAAGGCCGCCCTGATTCTCACCAAACCGGAAAATCTCGACATCCTGCGCGCCGAACGGCGTTTGGTCGACGAGCGCAAACTGGCCCGTGAACTCGCGCGCAAGCGCGCCGCGGAGTTGGAGGAGCGAAGAAGGTCGCTCAAGACCCGACTCGGCAACGACGAACCCGAGGAGCCGCAGCAAAACTAGCCTGCATCCGTCGCCGCTTGGCGTGATGCTCGCGCAGAGCATTGACCCTACAACGGAATTTCCGATGGAGCGGTGTACAGGTCGTATTGTAGAGCAAAGGATCAAGCCCGCGTCGCGGGCCAGGGTCCCTTACTGATCAGCTTTCTGGGCGGCTTGTACCTGGGTCAAGCTGGCCTGCAAAGCCTCATCCTCCGGAGCGATGGTGAGCGCCGTCTCCAGGTACTGTCGAGCCTGCCGCAGGTCGCCGGCGCTCACCGCGGCGTTGGCACGATCCATAAGGCGGTTCTTGATCATCTCCATCCCACTGCGCGCGGTCTGGTTCTCGGGATCCAGCGCAAGCATGACGCGATAGGTCTCAAGCGCCGAGTCTCCCTCCGGTTGCGTGTAACGCTGCTCCGCAATCTGCTGCTTCGCGAGAACTGCAAGCCCGGCCAGCATTAGCTGCGCAGGTTCGCCCTCATCGCTCGGTGTGTCCGCGGCAGCGGGTGTCGGTGCTGTTTCGAATGAAGGTTTCGGTTCGCCCGGGGAGTGCGGTGATTCTTTCAGGGCTATGTGCTCGCCTGCCTGTTCTACGTCGTAAACCGGTGCTGGCGTCGTAGATTCTTCCGAAGTCAACGCGTCCGCCCTGCTATCGCGACTCGCGACCTCGACATCTTCGACACCGACTTCCGCGGGTGTTCGTGGGTCGCTGGTGATTTCTTCGTCCGGTTCCGGGTGAGTCGGCTCTGGCGTATCAAGGGCTGCCTGCTGAATCCAGAGCGCCGTCTCAGCGCCCCCCGGCCGTGGATCCAGGACCTGCCCCGTGCCCTCGATCATCGAGACGTTCGATCGGTCGATGCCTGACCCGACGTCGATTGGATTGTGCAACTCCACCCGATCCTCCGGCTCCACTGGCAGCGCCTCGACCGAACTTTGCTGGTCTTCGACCTCGAAGGCATCGACAACGACATGGGGCTCGCCGGCAACAAGCGGCTCCCGTGCTCCGGCGATCGGCGTGGGTGCCGCCGCTATGGGCTCGCGATTGCCAGGCGTGTGATACAGGGACCATACAAGGCCAACCACCACCAGTAGCCCCGACAGGCTCGCGAATGCGGCTCTCGCATACGAACGCGTGTGCGCCGACGCGCTACTTGACGCGCCCGCATAAACCGTGTCGTCTCGTTCGACTTCAGCGGCGCACGCGGTCAGGCGGCGCTCGAAGGCCACGAACGCCTGCGTGGGCAACGGTTCCCTTGCGTCGTCGTCGTTAAACGCCTCCAGCAGGTCGGCGGCGGCCACCTGAGTGTCACTGACAATCCGGTCTACCTTCGCCAGCGCCTGGCTCAGAAGGAGCTCGTCGTGGCGAAAGCCGTGCAATACCTGCCGCAACTCCCCGGTTGCCGAACCTCGGCTCTGGTCGTCGCTGGTTTTCGTGGCCGGCCTGCCCGTCACCGCGGGATCTTCAGTTTCAACGCCGGCCGTTTTGCCCGCTTCGCCCGTCAGTTCAGCCAGTTCAATCACTTCGTCGTGAGTCAGCGTCTCGCCCAGCTCGCTGGCGCTCAATCCGCGCAGGGCCAGCATCCGGTTCAATTCGTGAAGCACTGCTTCGCGCGGGCGAGTACCCGCACGCAGATCCCTGACCAGTTTTTCCAAACCGTCCTGGCGCGCTTCATCCTGGCGATTGATTGAGACAGCCATCCTGATTTCTTAATCGGGAAACGAGCAGACCTGTGCAGGAGTTGAGTTGTTATGAGTTTCAACAGCCTACAACAACTGACCTTCGGGACATGAGTCTTTAGTGCCGCCGGTCACCTCCAAAAAAGCACCCACCTGTCAGGTTTTTTAAAAATCCACACGCAACCCGCCGTTTTTGGGCGAAAATACCTCGAAGAACGAGTCGTAAGCGCTCGCTATCCTGACTGCGGCCAGATGAAACGTATCCTGACGTTTGCCATTCTAACACTTATGCTGCCGGCATCGCTTACCTGGGCCGCTGCCTCTGGCCGCGACGTTGGCGATCAGCCGCACGTTGGCCCTCTATTGGCCGGAGCCGTTACTGCCGAGCGAAGGACCTACCGGCGCGACCTCAAACTAAAAGGTTTCAACACCAAAGACCAACGCCTGCGTGATCACGCCGGCAGGGTGCTCGTCGTGCATTTTTGGGCAACGTGGTGTCGGCCGTGCCTGCGCGAGCTGCCGGAGTTCTCGGCGTTTTATGACCATGATTATCCGGCCCTGTACCGTAAAGGTCTTCACGTGGTGACGGTGAGCAACGACGCTCGCAAGAAAGATCTGAGCGGATACCTGCGCAAGCACGCCTACCGATTCCCGATATTCTGGGATTCTCTCAACGAGGTGAGCACCGCGCTAAGCGTAGTCGCCGTTCCGCAGACCATTATCCTGGGCCGGGACGGCGAGCTTCTGGACGCGCTGTTCGGGCAACAGCGATGGCGCAGCAAAAAGTTTCTCGCCAGGCTTGAAAGCTACCTCAAACGATGACGCATCCGTCATCCCCGAACAACCAAGGAGCCCGAGTTATGAGACCTTTTCCCAATCGGCATCAGATCTTCTTTCTGGGCGCCTGTCTACTCACGCCGGCGTTGAGCCTGGCCCAGTCAGCGGCTTCCGACAAGACGCCGGCCCCCACAAAGTTGCCGGCCGAGAGCTGGAATGACGCGGATGAATTCGTGAACGCGTTCGAGCAGCAGTTTCTCCAGCTCAACGAGGAACTCGAACAGTCACGGCTCGGGACAGAGCGGGTTGACGCGCCCGGGCCTGTGGACAGACCGAATCCGTTTCAAATACTAAAAGCGACCCGTGACAGCAACGCCGTAGTGGATGGCACCTGCCGACGTAAGGCGGTCGCGTTTGCGCCTCTCGTTTTACAGGAGAAGAAAGGCTTGACGGCCAAACAGGCTCGGAAAATGACTTTCACGCACGCCCATGAAATGCAGGACCTGCTACGGGACACGGTGACTTACAGGGACTATCTGAAGCACCTGGCGGAATGCGACGTTTGCGGTCCCTTGGTCAGCTATTTGCTGAACTGTCACGTTGAGGCAGTCTCGCGGCATGACAAGGGCATTCTTACGTTCGCGACCAATAGCGACGTGGTCGCGAATCGCCATCGCAACGAGGTG
>JBPCXK010000257.1:0-3236 GCA_051008635.1 Gammaproteobacteria bacterium | reverse complement strand
GTTATAACCGTGAGAAACACCGCTCCAGCCCCTCCGCGAAGAACGCCACGTCATCCTTACTGATGCACAGCGGCGGGACCATGCGCAGCACGCTGCGATAGGGTCCGGACTTGCTGAGCACCAAACCTTCTTCACGTGACAGCTCGAATACGCGGGCTGTCTCTTCGGTCGCGGGCTCCTTGGTCCTGCGGTCCTTGACCAGCTCAATCGCGAGCATCAAACCGCGGCCGCGCACGTCGCCGACGATGGAATGTTTTTGCTGCAGTGACCGCAGCACGCTCAGCAGCTCCGCGCCAACCACGCGCGCGTTCTCCTGCAGACCTTCTTCCTCAATCACCCGCAACACCGCGCGCCCGGCGGCGCATGATGTCGGATTCGCGCCGTAGGTGTTGAAATAAAACTTGTTGGCCAATGCTTCGGCAATTTCGCGTTTGGCGACCACCGCCGCAAGCGGAATGCCGTTGCCGATCCCCTTCGCCATGATCACAATGTCTGGCACGACGTCGTGGCCCTCGAACGCCCAGAAGTGATCGCCTGTGCGCGCGAAGCCGCACTGCACCTCATCGATAACGCACACACCGCCCGCTGCGCGCACGCGTTCGAAAGCGCCTTTGATGTAGCCCGGCGCCATCGGCACGATGCCGCCGTAACCCTGCACCGGTTCGATGATCATGCCGGCAAGCTTGCCGGACGTCGAGTGATGAATGGTGTGATCGATCTCGTCGAGACAGGCTTGCACATCATCGCCGTACACGCCGCGGTACACGTCCGCGCCGGGAACGTGATGAATGCCGCCAAGCAACGGCACGTCGTGGCGGAAGCCACTGATGCCGGTCAATGATTGGGCGCCGAAGGTGGCGCCATGGTAGCCGTTACGCAGCGCCAGGAAATCGATATTGCCCGTGTGGCTGCGCGCCATGAGCAGGGCGAGATCGCTGGCCTCCGCGCCGGAGTTCATGAAATGCACGACCCAGTCTTGCCCCGATGGCATGGTCGCAGCCAACTCTTCCGCAAAATGCGCGGGTACCGGATGGTAGAACATGGTCGTGCAATGCGGCAGTTGATCGACCTGCTCCTTCACCGCTTCGTTTACGCGCGGATGGCTGTGGCCGACGCTGATGCACACGTTCATTCCCAGCAGATCCAGATAGCGCTTGCCGTTCTCGTCCCACAGGTACTGGCCCTTGCCGGATTTGAAAATAAGCGGCGTTTGGTAAGGAACGAAGGCGCGTTGCGACGCCGAATAGAACTTATCCCGGCGTTTGACGATGCCTTCGGTAGACCAATCGGTTTCGATGTTAGAGGGCATCGACTTGTCTTGTGGTGCCGTTGCACCCATGACGCTGGTGCTATCGACTAGTGCTCCGTCAAGGTGATATTGGTGGGTTCAGCGTTCCGCAAACGCGTCACTGCAAGACGCAGTCCGCAGGGAATGGCCCACCCCTTGCCAAGGACTGCAACGCCGCAGTGGCGCATTTGCGGGGCTCCCTGTGGGCGCGACAAAAGAGGCTGACTATGGTGTCGTTCCCGGGCACCGAGCACATAGCCGCTTTTCGTCGCGCTGAAGCCATCAATATCACCTTGACGGAGCACTAGAATTCCATGCCCCCATACCAACAAGTATGGCGACTCGACGAGAATATGACATAAAGCGACAGGGCATTACCCTCTTGTCCTGTGTCGTCGTGAGAGCATATCTTGAACCATAACGGAGAATGACGTGCTGAGATTTCTCATCGCTTTGGGCGGCAGTGTGAGAGACCTGGCGCCGATCATCGTCGTCATTTTGTTTTTTCAGTTCCTCGTCCTCAAGCAACCCATTCCCAACGTAGCGGACCTCGTGGCCGGGACAGTACTCGTGATTGTTGGTCTCACCCTGTTTGTCAGGGGTCTGGAGATGGGGCTTTTCCCACTCGGCGAATCAATGGCGTACGGATTTGCGCGCAAGGGGAGTGTGCCTTGGTTGCTGCTATTCAGTTTTGCCCTGGGATTCGGCACCACGGTCGCGGAGCCTGCATTGATCGCTGTCGCCGATGAAGCGGCGGTGGTGGCAGCCAAGGGCGGCTTCGTCGCCGATCAGCCGGATGCAAAGGCACATTACGCTTATGGGTTGCGGCTCACGGTTGCGCTTTCTGTCGGCTTCGCAATCGTGGTGGGCGTCTACCGGATACTCCGCGGTTGGCCAATACAGTACCTCATACTCGGTGGTTACGCTGGGGTAGTGGTGATGACCGGATTTGCGCCCAAGGAGATCATTGGCATCGCCTATGACTCCGGTGGTGTGACCACATCGACAGTCACCGTACCGCTGGTGACTGCGCTCGGTGTGGGCCTCGCATCGAGCATCAAGGGTCGAAATCCGCTTACTGACGGTTTTGGGCTAGTCGCCTTTGCGTCGCTGACGCCCATGATTTTCGTAATGGCCTATGGTCTCATCGTCTAATGGCGATTGTTCAGGCGCTGTTCACGACACTGTTAGCGACAGTATGGGACGTGTTGCCGATCGCAGCAATTGTGTTGGGATTTCAGCTGTTCGTGATCCGTCGACCGATCCCGAACTGGAAGAGCGTGGCCGTTGGCTTTACTTACGTAATGTTCGGGCTAGGATTCTTTTTACAGGGTTTGGAACAAGCATTATTCCCGCTTGGTCGTCTGATGGCGCAACAACTAACGGATCCGACCTTCGTGCAAGGCAGCACAGCGCAAGTCGAAGAGGCCCTCCACTGGATGCAGTATTACTGGGTGTACATCTTCGCTGCGGCGATCGGCTTCTCAACCACTATTGCCGAACCCGCGTTGATTGCGGTCGCAATCAAAGCACGGGACGTCTCGGGCGGAGCAATCGGCGTGTGGGGCTTACGAGTGGCAGTCGCCATCGGTGTCGCTTTAGGCATAGCGCTAGGCACATACCGGATTGTGACCGGTACGCCGCTGCACTACTACATCATGGCTGGCTATGTTCTGGTGATGCTCCAGACGGTGTATGCGCCGCGTCTCATTATTGCCTTAGCTTACGACTCTGGCGGCGTCACGACCTCGACGGTAACGGTCCCGCTGGTCGCGGCGCTCGGTCTAGGACTCGCCGGGACCATACCCGGTCGCAGCCCCATTCTGGACGGGTTCGGGCTAATTGCCTTCGCCAGCTTGTTTCCCATAATGGCCGTGCTCGGCTATGCCCAGCTCAGCGAGTGGCGAGCGCGCAGGCTTGGCGCACGCCCGGCTGACACAGGAGAATG
>JBPCXK010000256.1:0-7362 GCA_051008635.1 Gammaproteobacteria bacterium | reverse complement strand
CTCAGCACCAACCTACGTCTCCGATGGAGTTTAACGACACCCCGCATAGTTGTTCGTTGGCCGGTGAGTTGGCCCCAAGCACAAGTTCTGAATACACGTTTTCTCGTACCATGGATTTTTTTTCGCGGGTTACGAACAACGGCAAATATGGGTAACTCCCACACAACTCCCGTCACGTTTGTTGGTTTTAATCTTCCCGAGGAGCTCTGAATCTACAGAGGCGTTGTCGCGAATATGCACCAGAAAGCTGACAAGATCCTGCTTGCCCCAACCGATCTCAGCAATTTTCTGAATTGCCGGCATCTGTCGGCGCTCGATCTGTCCGTTGCCAAGGGTTCGGCCGAGCGGCCTTCGCGATATGGGCCGGTGATCGACGAGCTTAAAGCGCGTGGTGTCGAACACGAGCTGGCTTATCTGAAGCATCTGGAAGAACAGGGTTTGTCGGTGGCGCGAGTCGCTGATGTGGATTCCGGCGGCGATATTCGCGAATCGGGGCTCGCGAGAACAATGGCCGCAATGCGCGAAGGGGCTGATGTTGTTTACCAGGCGACATTGGCTGACGATACCTGGTCAGGCCGCGCTGATTTTCTGCGCAAAGTGGATTTGGCCAGCGATCTGGGGAGTTGGTCTTATGCAGTCATCGATACGAAGCTCGCGCGCGATACCAAGGCTGGGACGATTCTTCAGCTTTGTGTTTATTCATATCTGCTGGGGAGGCTTCAGGGTGTTCGGCCGGAATATATGTATGTGGTTACGCCGGGCACCGGCTTCGCGCCGGCGGCGTATCGCGTCGCTGACTATGGTGCCTATTTTCGGCTGCTCGAGGGTGGTATTGGTCAGTTCATTCGACATCCGAATGAGACTTATCCGGAGCTCGTCTCGCACTGCGACTTTTGCGCATGGTGGAGCGAGTGCGAGAAACGTCGGCGGGGCGATGACCATCTGTGCTATGTGGCGGGGATTTCCAATAGCCAGATCAAGAATCTTCGGGCAGTCGGCGTAGCGCGCCTTGCCGATCTTGCCGGGCTGGAGGATGTGCCGGAGTTGGCGCAAGGTTCCAGGGAGGCGCTCGCGCGTATTCGCGACCAGGCGCGGGTGCAGTGGGCGGGCCGCAGAGATGAGTCGCCTTATTACGAGCTGAAAGAGCCTTTCGACGCTGAGCATGGCTTGGCGCTGTTGCCGACGCCAACGCCGGACGATATTTTTCTTGATTTCGAGGGCAATCATTTCGCTGAGCAAGGTGTTCAGGAGTACTTGACCGGTTACGTTGTCCGGGGAGCTGACGGTCAGGACATCTACACGCCCCTTTGGGCTCGAACGCTGGAGGAGGAGCGCCAAGCCTTTGAGCGCTTCATGGACGTGGCGAAATCGACCCGGTCCCGCAACCCGGGCGCGCACATCTATCACTTTGCACCCTATGAGCCCACGGCGCTCAAGCGGTTGATGGGCCGGTTTGCCACGCGAGAGGTGGAGCTTGACGAGCTGCTGCGCGGTGGCGCGTTTGTCGATCTCTACGCCGTGGTCAAGCGTACGCTGGTCGCGAGCGTGGAGCGCTATTCCATCAAGGATCTGGAACCTTTCTTTGCTTATGTTCGCGGTCAGGACCTGCGTGAGGCCTCGATGAGCCGGCGGCTTGTGGAACACGCTATCGAGGCAGGTGTTATTGACGACGCGTTTGAGGAGCATTGTCGCGTCGTTGAGGACTACAACCGCGAAGATTGCGAATCCACCCAGCGATTGCGGGATTGGCTGGAGCGGTTGCGAGAGGACGTAATTGCTCAAGGGCATGATCTGCCTCGACCCGCTCCACAGGACGAAGAGGCGCCGGAAACGGTCAGCGACCTGGATCGCGAGTTGCAGCGCTTGCGTGATGGTTTGCTTGAGGGTGTTCCCGTGGAGCCTGAGGAGCGTTCGCCAGAACACCAGGCCCGTTTTGTGCTGGCCCACATGATGGAGTTTCATCGTCGCGAGGATAAGGCGACCTGGTGGGAGTTCTTTCGCGTGCTTGCTCTGGATGAGAGCGACTATGCCGATGAGCGTCGCGCTGTTGTCGGGCTGGCGTTCGTCGAGGAATTGAAGGCCGGTCCGGCGCCGCTGCAGCGATATCGATTTGTCAGCCAGGAACTCGATGCGCGGCGCGGGGACGATCTTTGGGATGTTGAGGGTGACCGGTTCGGTGGTGTCGTGGAGGTGAGCTACTCCGATCGCACGATCGATATTAAGAAGAGCAAGAAGACTGCAGGCGTTCATCCTCACGCTTTACTTCTGCACAGTCGGGTCCCTGCTGACCCTTTACAACGGTCCCTTATGCGTCTGGGCGAGAAGGTTCTGGTAGAGGGCTTTGCCAGCAAGGCCCCGTATCGGGCGGCGCTGGAGCTGCTCCTTCGCCGGCGGTCGCCTTTTGCGAGCGAGAGTGGCGCGCTTCAAAGGGATGGCGAGACGACAGTAGAGGCGGCATGCCGTCTGGCCCTGGAGCTCGACGGCCACGTTCTGGCGATCCAGGGTCCACCCGGCACGGGCAAGACGTACACGGGTGCTCACATGATCTGTGCGCTCAACAAAGCAGGGTTAAGAGTCGGCGTCACCGCGGTCAGTCATAAGGTGATAATTAATCTGCTCGAGGGGGCGTCGGCGGAAGCGAAAAAGCAGGGCCTTGAGCTTCGCGTCTTGCATAAGAGTGACGGCGCGTATGAGGGCGAACGTGACATCCGCTTTGAGAAGAGTTACGAAAAGATCCTCGATGCCCTGGCGCAGGGGAGTATTGATGTGCTGGGCGGCACGGCCTGGCAGTGGGCAAAGCCGGAGTTTGAACAGTCCGTCGACGTGCTGATCGTGGACGAGGCAGGGCAGATGGCGCTGAGCAATGTGCTGGCTACCGCGCCGGCGGGCAGGGGCCTGGTGCTGCTCGGTGATCCACAACAGCTCGAGCAGCCGCTGCAAAGCAGCCATCCGGAAGGCAGTGAAGTCTCAGCGCTCTATCACTTGCTCGATGGCGACGCCACCATGCCGGCGGACAAAGGTCTGTTCCTGGCTGAAACCTATCGATTGCACCCGGAGATCACAACGTTTACCTCTGACGTGTATTACGAGGGCAAGCTTACGGCGCGGCCGGAACTGATACATCAGGCAATAGTGCCGGCTGCCGACGGAGATCGATTCTTCGGCTCCGGTCTGCGTTATGTTCGCGTGCCGCACACGGGTAATCAGGCGAAGTCGCTTGAGGAAGTCAACGCTATCGGGGCTATTGTCTCCGAGCTGTTGGGCGGCGCGAGCTGGAGAGATAAGGATCAGAATGTTGCGCGCTTGACGGCGCGGGACGTTCTGATCATCGCTCCGTACAACGCGCAGGTCGCGGCCTTAGTAGAGGCGCTACCCGACCTCAAACACCGTATCGGCACCGTCGATCGGTTTCAGGGTCAGGAGGCGCCGGTCGTCGTTTACTCCATGACGTCATCCAGCCCGGAGGATGCGCCTCGGGGGATGGAGTTTCTCTACAACCGACATCGCTTCAATGTCGCGACGTCGCGGGCGAGGGCGTTGTGTATTTTGGTAGGCGCCCCGGCGCTTTTTGAGCCGGATTGCAAGACGCCGCGGCAGATGAAGATGGCGAATGGGTTTTGTCGGTATCTGGAGTTGGCGCAGAGGGGGTAGCGCGTACCGCAAACTACGATCTCAATCGCTAGGCTAGGCGAGGTTGCCCACAGCCGTTCCGTTGAAGCGGGTATACTAGGTCGCAGTGAGTTCGTGTTTGGAAATGGTAAAGGCAAGAAGTAGTAGCTTTGATCGATGTTGTTTGCAATCTTGCGTTTGGAACGGAGCGATTGTTGAAGACCGATGGATAGAGTAACACGAGATGCCTTGGCGTCTTTCAAGTCGCGCTTGGCGGAACGTTATGGCAAGCACCTTAAAGCCGTCTATCTGTTCGGGTCTAGAGCGCGGGGTGACAATAGGCCCGACAGCGATGCCGACGTGGCGATCTTTCTAGATTCCGTTCAGGATCCGCTTGCAGAGCAGCTCGATTTGATTGAAGAAGGATACCCAATCCTTCTCGAGACGGGCATCAATATCCAGCCTTGGGTTTTTGAAGAGGCGAGCCTACAGGTTCCGTCGAATCATCGTGCTGCCCATCTAGTTGAAACTGTGCAGCGCGACGGGATCGCTTTGTGATCGCAAAGCTCATTGCCAAAGCGAAACAGGCTTTGGCAACCGGGCGTCGTGACCTCAATGCTGGAGATTTCGATGCCGCAGTGAACAGGAGCTACTATGCCGCATTCTATGCAGCTTGGGCGATGTTTGCCGCAGAAGGCATCGACAAGCCGAAAACACATAGTGGGCTCATCTCCGAGTTCAGCCGGAGGTTTGTAAAGAACGGCCCCTTAGATCGAACAACCGGAACGACTCTTGGTAAGCTGGAGAATCTTCGCTCGTACGCTGACTACGTGCTTGCGTGCTTGAAGACACGCCTCAAGACAAGGCTGAGCTTGCCATCACTTACGCGGATTCCTTCTTGAGGGCGATAGAGGGGCCAGTTGGAAGATCATGTGAAGTAATTCGTGGAATCATAACTTCAGCGTTCACTGTAGCTTTCGATAAGCAAATTCGCGAATGGATGTGCTGAGTCACGACTCCCTATCCAGGAACGGAGAACTCTCTGCTCACAATACTCGACGCCACACTCGAGTTGGAATCGAGTTGAGGAAGGGGGATCAGAGCCACGCTCTGATGCCCCTTTTCACTGCGGCCGTCAGAAATCTGACTATCCACGCTTGAATGTGCTGGTGCTCGGGGCCGGACTCGAACCGGCACGGGATCTCTCCTGAGGGGATTTTTTAAGTCCGTTGTGCCTACCCACTCCGCGACCAATCAGCAGGAGCCGCCCGCTGTGGATTGGTGCCGAGGAGAGGACTTGAACCTCCACGGGGTTGCCCCCACTGGCACCTGAAGCCAGCGCGTCTACCAATTCCGCCACCTCGGCAGGTGGTTAGCGGGAGAGCCGGGCAATTTACCTAGCCATACCAGGCTTGTCAATTTAGGATAGCGCCCGGCCGGACTCGCTTCTATTCACCAGCGCGGCACATTGTCGCATCGGAAAATGGCAAAAAAACGCAAACCCAAATCTCCCTCCGCCAAGCGCGACTCTGGTAAGTACGAGCACCCCATACCGAGCCGCGAGTTGATCGTGGAGGTGATGTCGGCCGAATCGACGCCGATGCCTTTCGACGAGATCGTGGCGGCGCTGGGGTTACGCAAGGTCAATGACGTCGATGCGCTGACGCGGCGGATCAACGCCATGGAGCGCGACGGGCAGATCGTGCGCAATCGAAAGGGCGCGTATTTGCCGGTCGATCACACGGATTTAATCCGCGGTCGGGTGTCGGGCAACGCCAACGGTTTCGGTTTTTTGATTCCCGATGAGGGCGGCGATGACCTCTTTTTGTCGCCGCGGCAGATGCGTTCGTTGTTGCATGGCGACCGCGCGGTCGTGCGCCTGTCCGGTGTGGATCGTCAGGGGCGCAAGGAGGGCGCCGTCGTCGAAATTCTCGAGCGTCACAATCAGCAGGTCGTTGGGCGTTATTTTCGCGAGCGTGGCGTTGGCTTTGTGGCGCCGGATAACAAGCGTTTGCATTTGGATATCCTGATTCCGTCCGAGCACTCGCACGAAGCACAGAACGGCCAGATCGTGATGGCTGCGATCCTCGAGCAGCCGAGCAAACGCAGCCAACCGATCGGCAAGATTGTCGAGGTGCTGGGCGATCACATGGCGCCCGGCATGGAGATGGATGTCGCCATTCGTTCGCACGGCTTGCCGCACGAGTGGCCGGACGACGTCATGACCGAGGCGGCCGGTTTCGGCGAGAAGGTAACACCGAAACACGCGAAGGGCCGGCTCGATCTGCGCGACGTGCCGCTGGTGACCATCGACGGCGAGGATGCGAAGGATTTCGACGATGCCGTCTATGCCGAGCGTCGCGGTCAGGGCTGGCGTCTGCTGGTCGCGATTGCCGATGTCTCACACTACATCAAACGTGGCAGCGCGCTCGATCGCGAGGCGCAACAGCGGGGCACGTCGGTGTATTTTCCCGGGCGCGTCATCGCGATGTTGCCGGAGGTGATGTCGAACGGATTATGCTCGCTCAAGCCCGAGGTCAATCGCTTGTGCATGGTGTGCGACATGCGCATCGACGCCGACGGTGAGCTCAAGCGCTATCAATTTTTTGAGGCCGTGATGCGCTCACACGCGCGGCTGACTTATACGGAAGTCGCGCAGATGCTGCTGGAGCGCGACACCGAAGTGCGCGAGCAATACCGGGCGCTCGTCCCGCATCTGAAGGATCTCCACGCGCTGTACAAAAAGCTGTTCAAGGCGCGCAGCCGCCGCGGCGCGATCGACTTCGACAGCATCGAGTCGCGTATCGTGTTCGGCGCGGACAGCAAGATCGAGCAGATCGTGCCGGTCGAGCGCAACGACGCGCATCGCCTGATCGAGGAGTGCATGATCGCGGCCAACGTCGCGGCCGCACGTTATCTCAAGGCGAAAAAAATGCCGGCGCTGTATCGCGTTCACGACGGGCCGGACAGCGACAAGCTGTTGAACCTAAGAGAGTTTCTCGGCGAGCTGGCGCTGAAGCTCGGCGGTGGCGCCAAGCCCAAAGCCAAAGACTTCGCACGATTGGTCTCGAAAATAAAGACACGGCCGGACGCGCATATCATTCAGACCGTATTGCTACGCTCGCTCATGCAGGCGGTCTACAGCCCGGACAACGTCGGGCACTTCGGGCTCGCGCTGGCGAACTACATGCACTTTACCTCACCCATCCGACGCTATCCCGACCTGCTCGTGCACCGCGCTATCCGGCATTTGCTGAAGGGCGGCAAGCCCATGAGCTTCGCCTACGACCACAACGATTTGGTCGAGCTCGGCGAGCATTGCTCCATGACCGAGCGGCGCGCGGACGACGCCACCCGCGATGCGGTGAGCTGGCTCAAGTGCGAATACATGCTCGACAAGGTCGGGGAGCAGTTCGACGGCATCGTGAGCGCGGTGACGTCTTTCGGCTTGTTTGTGGAGCTGAAAGACATCTACGTCGAAGGTCTGGTGCACGTGACAGCGCTCAGTAACGACTACTATCACTTCGACGCCACGGGTCATCGCCTGCAGGGAAAGCGCAGCGGGCGGGTGTATCGCCTGGGTGATGCCATGCGAGTGTTGGTCGCACGTGTGGACCTGGATGAGCGCAAGATCGATTTTGAGCCGCTAGAGGTGGAAGGTAAGCCGCGCAAGCGGCGGCGATGAGTGTTAGAGCCGGGTCTGCAGGAGCGACTTCATGGGGGGCGGAAAGGTCAACGACGACACCTGTAGGT
>JBPCXK010000255.1:0-3874 GCA_051008635.1 Gammaproteobacteria bacterium | reverse complement strand
ATGCCGGGCACTACTGGCCGCGACGCGGTTTCATCAAATTACCCGGAACGATCAACGTCAGCATCGGTCCGCCCATCGACACGGCGGGAAAGACTCCGGACGAAGTCACGGAGCAGGTGCGGGAGTGGGTTCAAGGGAGCGTTACCGAAACTGTGGACGGTTGAAGCGTGTCGGGGCGTATCGCAAAAGTCCGCGACGGCACCCGTAGGTTGGCGCTGAGCGAAAGCGAAGCCCAACTTGCAGCAGTATCTCGGGGGCGATTGCCCGTTGGGCTTCGTTGCGTTCAGCACCAAGCTAGGTCGGGAAAGGATTGGTTCTCCCGCTGGAAAAGGGGAAACTTCGATTGTCCGGCGCCGGACCGACTGGCCCGGCGCGGGGACTTGCTCGAATTTACTGCTGCGCGCTGTGCACTAATTGTTCGGGGCGCCTTCGGCGGTCCAACGTTTGATCAGCTCCACCGCTTGCGGATTGGCGTTACCCAGCGCGCCGCCAGGCGGCATGGGCACCAGCGAACCCGCTTCGATCCGTTGGATTAAAAAGCTGTTGGCGGGATCGCGCGAGGCAATTCGGACGCGTGCGCCGCTTGCCACGTCGACAATGTTGCCGTGGGAGACCCCCTGTTCCAGCGACATACCGCCCGACGCTCCGTGACACCCGATGCAATTAGCGTCGAAGATCGGCTGAACCTGCGCCGCGAAGCTCACAGTGGGCCCTTCGATCTGATCGCGTATGTTGTTGACGCCATCAAGTACTGCGGCAAACGCCGGGGCGTGCACTAGGGAATCGGCGCCGGCAGCGTCTGTGATCAGTGTGCCGGTCAACGGGGTGTCTGCCGCCGCAGGGCAAACCACACCGGAACCGGCGCCACATAAGGCAAAGAGGACGACGCCGGCATCCACATTGGCGTCGCCGATGCGGATGCTCGCACCTGCCGCCACGATATCGGCGTAAGACAGGGTGTAAGTGATAGCGCTCTGGGCGGCGTTCAGGCGCGCTGCTGCGCTGCCTGTACCCGCCACAACGACGTCCGCGAGCGTTGGCGCCTGAACCGTTGCGGGCCCAAGCTGACCGCGCAGCTCGCCGCCCGGATTGGCGAGGCTGTGGATGTTGACGTAGGTCTCGCCGCTAAGCAGCCTGGACACTGCGGCGTCAAACGTAGCCACGCCCGAAGCGGAGGTGAAATCCGCAGTTGTCAGCGTGCCCGTCAACGGGCCCGGCGCCGCAGGACACGCCTGCGGCGTTGTTCCCGCGGGAACCGGTACGGGATTTGCCGGATTGGTCGCGCACAGAAAGAACAGGGGGCTGCCGTTGGTGCCGGCGATGCCGACATGGAGGTGAGCCTGCTGGATGTCCTCGATTACCGCGTAGTCGACCGAATAGCTAATCTGAGTTTGCGTCGCGTTGAGGGTCACACTGCCCGCGCCAGTAGCGGCGGTAGCGACTGCCGGCACTTCCTGCGTGCCACTGAGACCGACCTGTAAGGTTGCCGGTCCGACTTGTCCACGGAGTTCGCCGCCGGGGTTCGCCCCGGTATGCACGTTGACATAAACATTACCGGCCGCAACGGCGGCCACCGCCTCCTCGAACGTGTCTACCGCGCCGATGATGGCCATAAACTCGGACGCTGTAAGCGTGCCGCTCATTGGCGTGTCTGGCGCCGGGCAGGCAGGCGTTCCTGCCGGGGCCTGAGCGGGCGCCGCCTGATCAGTCGCGCACAGGAAGAATATGATCCCGCCGTTTTCGCCCGGCACACCCAGGTGCAGGTGCGCCTGCTGCACGCCGACAAGCATCGTGTACTCGAGCTGAAACGCGAGCGACGTGCCGTCGGGACTGGGGGCGATAGCTGCCGTGCCACTGGCGGGAGTAATGACGGGTGTCGGCGCCTCCTGGCTGCCGCTCAGCTGCGCGGGAAAGATCACCGGCGCCACTGCTGAAGTGACGCCGGTCGCGCTGGCCGTCGAAACCGTGCCGGCGTTGTCCAGTGACAGAACATTGTTGTCGTCGAGACGCGCTTCCAGGCTTATCGGCGCGCCGCTGAACGGCAATCCGGCCGGGACGACGCGAAAGTCGAGCGTCAGTGGCGAATTGAGCGTCGCGACGCCGTTGGCCGTCAGTTGATTGGATTCCAGACGAACCGGCGCGGTGTTGGATGCATCGAAGGCGCCGATATCCAGTGTTGTAGGCTGACCCGCGAGCGCGGCATCGAAGGCGGCGCCGTTCGGAAAGCTGAATGCCATGTTCTGAAGATCCGCGGTAGCAGCATCGCGCGTGTTGGGCTGGTTGGGAGGTGGATTGCTCGGCGGCGGACTGTCCGGCGGAACCTCACCACTGCTGCAGCCGGCCGCGCCCAGGGCGCTGGCTATGATAAGGGCTGCACCGATGCCCAGCATTTTCCGCGCAAGTGGCGTGTGCAGGGCTTGTTTGCGGGCAACAGTCGCCGTTGTGCTACTCACCATTTCGTCCTCCCATGTTTGAGACTTTGGGGCACTGTCCGAAGGGGTAACGGCCCATATCGAGGCCGTGCTTCCCGAAATCGAGAAGTCGGTTGTTGCCACGTCAACCCGGTGGCGGATCCTGGCATAGCGATAGCCGGCAGTGTCGGCGGCGCTTGTTCGCATCCATGAGTATGCGGTCAAGTGGGAGTCAGGCCCTAGCGAATTACGGTCCGAACGTGGCGTTTCTCCGATGGCCTGATGCGCTTTTATTGTAAACGGGGCTGTGCTACGTGGATAGAGAAGAATCCTTGCATTGTGTTGCGGTTATGCTTATGAAACATGCGGGCTATACTGGCGCCCAAAGAGCACCCGGAAACTTCCACAGGGGGATTCATGCAAGCGAAAAATGTAGATGCAGGCCGTGGCCTGGAGTGGTACGGCGATGGGTGGCGGGTCTTCATGCATAACCCGGGGATATGGATTGCGCTGATTGTAATTTATGCGGTTATTTTCATTGTGCTGAGCTTCATTCCGTTCATCGGCAGCCTGGCGCTGAGTCTGATCGCGCCAGCTCTCGTCGGTGGATTGATCTACAGCGCGCGCGAGGCCGTCGAGAGCAGGCCGTTGGACGTAGCGCACTTGTTTGTGGGTTTGACCGATCCTGACAAGCGCGTGCCGTTGCTCATTCTCGGGGCGGTCTGTGTCGCGGCGACGCTGATCATGCTTTTCGTGTTTACCGGCTCTGTTGGCGCGGGATTCCTGCTTGGAACCGGTAGTGGCCAGGAGGCGCAACTCGTGGGTGGCGGCATGGGCGCCCTGTTCGGCCTGCTGCTTACGCTGCTGATCGCCCTGGCGCTCACCACGGCGTTGCTCTATGCGATACCGCTGGTGATGTTCGCGGACGCCGAGCCCGTGGTGGCCATGAAGGCCAGCATCGAGGCGGTTCTCAAAAACTGGGTGCCGCTGCTGCTGTTCGGCGTGATCTACATCATCCTCGCGTTTATCGCCATGCTTCCGATCTTTCTCGGGTTTCTGGTGTTGGGGCCTGTAACGATCGGGGCGGTGTATATGAGCTACCGGGACATATTCGGCGACGACAGTTCGGCGGAGGAAGTCGCGACACCGGCTTGAAAAGGACGCAAACGCACACGCGCGAAAAGCTGACCCGCATATTGCAGGATAGCGGGCGCGGGGACATCTCGTTACTCGCTAAGGGCTCTGCCAGAAATAACTTCACATTTCTCAGGCCTATCCATCCCGCGTGGCGGCGTTGCTTCGGCAGTCAAATAGCCGGCTATTCGCCTGCCTCGCGCCTTGCCACACGGGCGCCTAGCCCGCATATCTCACCACGATGACGAGCCCTCGCTTGATCTTTGATTCCACAACGCATTTTCTTCAGTCGGAAATACGACCTGTATTCCGCTCCTTCAGAAAATGCG
>JBPCXK010000254.1:0-7317 GCA_051008635.1 Gammaproteobacteria bacterium | reverse complement strand
GCCCGCATTTCTCACCACGATGACGAGCCCTCGCTTGATCGTTCAACGCGTGCACAGGCTCGTCTTTCCGCACCAAAGTGTATCTCCGAAACACCTCACCATAACCACGAAATACAAACGCCCTGTTACGGTGGAGAATCTCGTCACGCGCCGATTGATAGCGCGTGCGGAGTTCATACCACGGAACGCCGGGCTGTTCATGGTGTAGCGCATGGTAGTTGTTGTTCAGGAACAGGAGCCGCAGCGGCAGGCACGCCTCTACAACAGCGGTTCTGTATGCCTGTTCGGGCGCGGGCCGATGCTCCGTGTACGAGCGCAGGAGCGTAAGTGAAAGCCCAGGCCACACGAACAACAGCAGGTATTGCCAAATCGGCATGCCGCAGAATCCGGCGACCCAGGCCAACACCACGACGCAACCCAGCAGATGGGCCACCCACACGCGTGCGTAACGCAGGTCACCGCCGGCGATGCGCCGCAGTTCGCGGCCCCAGAAGCCGGCAATTGCAAGCACAGGGCCAAGCGTGAGACGTCCGGCGAGGGTGTTGTTCAGCCGTAGTGTGGCCTTTTTGAGTGCGTTCATTTGCGCCCAGCGGTCCGCGTTCACGTAGAACGACTCCGGGTCGCGACGCGGGCAGGTCAGATGTCCGCTTTTGTGATGCGCGATGTGCGTATCACGATAGATGAGGTACGGCATCCAAAGCGCAAGAGGCGGCAACGCGAGCAACGTGTTGATGTTTTTGTTGCTCGTGGGGTGGCCGTGCACGATTTCGTGCTGCAAAGAACCATGCAGACACACGCCGCCGCCGCCCAGAGCCGCCAGGATCCACCAGGGCAGAAGTTGACCGTACCAGGTGAGCAGCAGCCAGCCGCCGTAAACGACCAACGCAACCATGAAGGTGGGCACCTCGGCCCGAGCCCACCAGTTAGCCAGCAATGAAAAACCTGATCCGCCTGCGGCCGATGCAGGCGGATTTGATGCTATCCGCATTGTCCCTGTCCCCTACAACCGTCCTTTCAACAAGCTTGTAACGTAGCCGCTGTTTACGCAACGTTTTTATAGGCACACTCTGTCACTTCTAGTAAAGTGTTGTTAACCAAATATGTAAAAAGTAGTATACTGTTGCGTTTAGTCACCAATATAAGATAAAAATGCACAAAAGCGACACAGTAAGAATGTTTCGCGAAAGGCTGACTGAAACCATGGAGCTGGCGCAGTTAAACCGCTCGCAGCTCGCGCAGCGCGCAGGGATTGATCGCTCGACGCTGTCGCAGCTGCTATCGCCGGATAACATGCGCTTGCCGCGTGCCGATACCATCGCGGCCATAGCCACCGAGTTGCAGGTCAGCCTGGATTGGCTGTTGGGTCTGAGCGGCGAGGAAAAGCGCAGCGCCGTCGTGTTGCAGGAGATGATGCAGGTCACACCGCGACCGCGCAGCCCGGTGGACGAAGGGCTCGAGCGCTGGCATCAGGAGGCCGCCGGCTACAAGATCCGACATGTCCCTTCAAATGTCCCTGATCTCGCCAAAATCGACGACGTGCTGGAGTACGAATACCGCGATTTTGTCGGCAAAACTGCGGATCAGGCGATAGCCGCAAGTCAGGAAAAACTCGACTACAGTCAACGCCCGGAAACCGATATGGAAATCTGTGTGTCGCATCAGATGATCGCGGGCTTTGCGCGGGGCGAAAACATCTGGCGCGAGCTCGCCCCCGAGATGCGCGCCCGCCAACTCGACTATATGAAGGAGCTGTTCGCGAGCCAGTATCCGTCGCTGCGCATGTACCTTTACAACGGCATGACGCACTATTCGGTCCCTTACACCGTGTTCGGGCCGGCGCGGGCCGCAGTTTATGTGGGCCAGATGTACTTCGTGTTCAACACGACGCAGCACATTCGTGTGCTGACAGAGCATTTCGACGATCTGATCAGGGCCGCGGTGGTGCAGGCAAATGAGGTGCCGGAGTATATTGAGGGGTTGCGGAAGGGGCTGTAGCAGACAGAGGACAGAGGACAGAAGACAGAGGACTGGGGCAGGCGGGTGTGTTCCGGTTTGTGCCGCGAAGGAGCCCTGGCCGGTAAAATTCGGGCTAAACTTCAGAAATGAGAAGCGGCTGCGGGCTAGACGACGACACATTCAAAGCGCTGTCCAGGCGCTCCGATGTCAAAGGCCTCGTGCATTTGTCGATGCACGTGGCGGCGTTGGCGGTTGCCGGTGTGCTGGTCGCGAAGTCCTCCTCTTCGATCTGGCTACTACCGACGATGTTTCTGCTCGGCGTGTTGCTGGTGTTCCTGTTCGCGCCGCTGCACGAATGTATTCACGGTAGTGCGTTCCGCAGTTCGGGGCTCAATCGCGCAGTCTCCCTTTTGTGTGGCCTGGTTCTGCTGCTGCCGCCGCGATACTTCCGCGCGTTTCACTTCGCGCATCATCGCTTTACACAGGATGTCCAGCGCGACCCCGAGCTCTCGCGGGGTAGACCGGCAAACCTTCGCGACTACCTCTGGCGGGTATCAGGGCTGCCGTACTGGGGTGAGCGCATCGCAACTACGCTGAAGCATGCTCGAGGGCAGATCGAGGAGTGTTTTATCCCTGCAGCGCAGCGCGGGGCCATTGTGCAGGAAGCGCGTTGGCTGTGGGGTTGCTATATTGCAGCCGCCGTTTTGTCGTTGACGCTGCAAAGCACAGCCGTAGTCATTTACTGGTTGTTGCCCGTAGCGCTGGCGCAGCCAGTGCTGCGTCTGTACTTACTCGCTGAGCACACGGGCTGCCCAAACATTGCGGACATGCTGGCGAACTCCCGCACCACAAAATCCAACGCTCTCGTGCGCGCCCTGGCCTGGAACATGCCTTACCATGCGGAGCACCATCGCTATCCGTCGCTGCCGTTTCACGCGCTGCCGAAGGCACACGGCTATCTGGTGCAGTACATCAATGCGCAGGCCTCGGGCTATGTGCGCGTGCATCGGGACTTGATCTCCGACCTGGTTTGATTCGGGTCAGGGTACGGCCACCATTCATACGTTCAGCCGCCCAGTGGCATGACCATGTCGCGCTCGTCAACGTCCGGGCATTTCGGGCGAGTAATATTGTCGCGTTGGTGGCCCGCTTGCGGGGGCCGGCGCCGGGGATGCCGTTCTCCGATTGCGAGTGACTTACTTGCCGGCGAATAAGCAGTAACATAACAGGCTCTGCAACATGGGCCCCGAGGTAGAAGCGATGAGCGCAGCAGCAGAAGGGCGGCGTGGCGGACGGCGTGCGAGACGCGAACTGCGGACCGCGACGCCCGTTATCTCGCTACCCACTCTGGTTCGCGAGATTCCCGCGTACGAGATCGTGAACGAGGAAAAACTGGAGCTCCTTCACGATGCTTCGATGCGCATCCTGGAAGAAGTAGGCATAGATTTCCGTGATGACGAGGCGCTGGCGATCTGGAATGCCGCGGGGGCGGATGTCAAAGAGCAACGCGTGCGCATAGAGCGCGATCAACTCATGGAGCTCGTCGGCAAGGCGCCGAGCGGTTTCACCATGCATGCCCGTAATCCCGAGCGCACGGTGGAGATCGGCGGGCGCAACATGATCTTCGCGCCGACATATGGATCGCCGTACGTGGTGGATTTCAATAACGAACGCCGCTTCTCGACGCTCGAAGACCTCAACAACTTCCACAAACTGGCGTACCTGACGCCGAGCCTGCACAACACGGGCGCCATCATCTGTGAGCCGGTGGACATCGCGGTGTCCAAACGCCACCTGCACACGGCCTACAGCGCGATCAAGTATTCCGACAAATCCTTCATGGGCGCGACCACGGCGCGCGAGCGCGCCGAGGACACGGTGGAGATGGCGAAGATCGTGTTCGGCGAAGACTATCTGCAAGATCACACCGTGATGACTTCGGTCATCAACTGCAACTCGCCGCTGGTGTGGGACGCGACCATGCTCGATGCGTTGAAGGTGTACGCGACGAATAACCAGTCGGTGCTGTGTTCGCCGTTCGTACTGGCCGGCGCCAGCACGGCGGCGAGCACAGTCGGCGCGCTGGCGCAGCTCAATGCAGAGGCGCTCGCCGGCATCGCCTTCGCGCAGCTCGTCAAGGCGGGCTCGCCGATGATCTACGGCCAGTTCATCGCGACCGTGTCGATGAAGTCCGGCGCGCCGATGGCGGGCACGCCCGAGCTCTGTCACATGAACTTCGTCATCGGCCAGCTCGCCCGGCGTTACAAGCTACCGTGGCGATCGAGTGGCATGCTCGCGGGTTCCAAGCTGGTCGATGCACAAGCCGCGTACGAATCCAACATGACCATGTTTTCGGTGCTGCTCTCGGGCGCCAACCTTGTCATGCACACCGCGGGTTGGAACGAAGGCGGATTGGCAGCGAGCTACGCCAAATTCGCGCTCGACGGCGAGCAGATGGCCATGTTCTACAAGCTCGCGAAATCAGTTGGATTTTCCGATCTCGACGACGCCATGGCGGCCGTGCGTGAAGTGGGTCCGGGAGGGCATTTTCTCGGTACGGCCCACACGCTGGAGCATTTCCAGGACGCCTTTTTCATGCCCGAGTTGCTCGACAACAACAGTTATGAGCAGTGGCTCGCCGAAGGTGCGGAGGACGCCAGCACCCGCGGCCTGAAAGAAGCCCGCAGGATGCTCGATCGCTACGAAGAACCGCCGCTCGACCCCGCGATTGACGAGGCCCTGCTCGATTTCATCGCGCGCCGCGAGGCCGTGTTACCTGATAAAGTATCGTGACAGCGAAATTCCGCTCACGACACAGGTAAACGACATGACCGATGCGATTGCGCTGGAAGACCGGACGCACTTCGGGGTCTGGGCCCCCGTGCTCACCGCGTTGGACGACGATCTGAACCCCGACATCGAGCGCACTGTCGCGCATGCGGTCTGGCTGCTTGAAAGCGGTTGCCACGGCTTGGGATTGTTCGGCACCACGGGCGAGGCAAATTCATTCTCGGTCGAGGAACGCATGGAGGTGTTGGAGGGCCTGCTCGACGCGGAGATCCCGACGCAGCGCCTGATCGTCGGCACCGGCTGCTGCGCGCTGACCGATACGGTACGCCTCACGACGCACGCTGTTCGGCTGGGGTGCAAATCGGTGTTGATGTTACCGCCTTTCTACTACAAGAACCTGTCCGACAACGCTTTGTTCGAGAGTTACCGCGAAGTAATCGAACGCGTCGGCGAGGACGGGTTGCGTGTCGTGCTCTATCACTTCCCGCAGTTATCCGGCGTGCCGATCACGCGCGGCGCGGTCGAGCTTTTGTCGGATTACTATCCGGAAGTCATCGCCGGCATAAAGGACAGTTCGGGAGAGTGGAAAACCACCTCCACTTGGATCGCAGATTTTCCGAACTTGTGCGTGTTCCCTGGTTCCGAGGTATTGTTGCTGCGGGCGTTACGCAGCGGTGGCGCCGGCTGCATCACCGCCACGGCGAATGTGAATCCCGCCGCGATCAGAAACGTGTACGACACCTGGCTGAACGGCTCGGCTGAGGCGGACGCGGAGCAGGAGCGCATCACTGCGGTGCGCCAGGTCATCGAGACCCGGCCGATGATCCCGGGTCTCAAATGTGTGGTAGGCCACTACGCCCAGGATGCACGCTGGCAGCGCGTGCGTCCGCCGCTGGCAGCGCTCCATGTAGATCAGGGCGAAGAACTCCTGGCAGAGCTGGCTGCGACTGGGTTCAGATTCAGCCGCGCGGCTTAGCGCCGGCCCGCCCGGGGCGCTGGTGTGCCCACTGGACACTGATTTAAGGCGCAGAGAGCCCCCTGTGCCGAGTCGCGCGTAAAGTGTTAAGATAACAAACACCCAAGGTGGCAGCGTTCTGCGGCTTTCTCAAAGCAACCCGGCATGAGGGAAAGGATCTCCCGACGCCGACGTAAGTCTTCGAAGCCTCCCGACCGTTTACAATAAAGCTACCCCGTCTGGAAATGCTCAGCAGGGCCGGGCCGCTGCGCCTGCTCGCAGGCGCTCGCAATGTACCGGCTTCCTGTCCCAACCATCCCGCTCATACGCAGGAGATTGCTGAGATGCCAAAACGCCTCCCTGACCTTTTTTCCGACTTCCTCGTGCGGAGTCTCTATGTTTTTACCTTATTGTTCATGTTCGTCGGCGCTGCTCAGGCTCAGTCGGTGTCTACCGACTTCGAGTTCACCGATCTGAGCGGTTCGTTCATGATCGGAGCCTCCCCGTTGACAGCCACGTTCACGGGCGGGCCGGTCGAGAGCAGGGGCCAGCCGGAGCTGTATACCAGCGGGGCGAACGCCTGGCATGTTTCAGCCCGCACCATCGCGATGGTGACTTTCGAGACGCCGCCGAGCGAGGTTCAGTTTTTCTTCCGCAACGACACTGCTGAGGTTATGAGCGAGGCCCGCGTGCTCGATGAGAATGGTGACCTGTTGCAAATGACAATCGGCAGCGCGGACGGGTTCCTCGAGGTTGTCGTGCGCCGGGCTGTGGGGGAAACGCTGATTGGCCGCGTTGAGGTACAAAACTCCGGCGAAGGCGATGTCGCGGTCGACGACTTCAGTTTTACCGTAGCGCAAACACCGGTGCCCCCGGGTCCGGTGCCGCCGGACGGGTTCGACCCGGCGAACCCTATCCCCGAGTCTATTCAAACGGGCGGTATCGCGATCGAGCTTACCGAGATCGCAGCAGGCATGACCACCCCGCTGTGGGGCGCCGCGGCGCCAGGTGACACCACGCGGTTGTTCGTGGCGGATCAAACCAGCCAGATCGTCGCTATCGACCTCAACGGCGGGGGACAGTCGGTGTTTGCCGACGTCAGTAGCCTCCTGGTCCCGCTTGGAATCGATGGGCCTGGCAGCTTCGACGAACGTGGCCTGCTCGGGTTTGCGTTCCATCTCGACTACGCCACCAATGGTTTGTTGTATACCTACACCTCGGAACCCGCCACGGCGCCGGCGGACTTCACAACGCTGCAGCCGAACGAGACCGCGGATCATCAGTCCGTGATAACGGAGTGGCGCGTGCCGGTTCCCGCCGACCCCGCATCCATCGTTGACCCTGCTAGCCGGCGCGAGTTACTGCGGATCGATCAGCCGCAGTTCAATCACAATGGCGGCGCGCTGAACTTCGACGCGGATGGGTTGCTCTATGTTTCCGTCGGCGACGGCGGCGGCCGCGACGATGTCGGTGTGGGCCATGGCGACAATGGTAACGGCCGCGATGCGACCAACCCCCTGGGCGCGATCCTGAGGATAGATCCACTCGGTAACAACGCGGCCAACGGCCAATATGGCATCCCCTCCGGAAACCCGTTTGTCGGCGGACCGCAGACC
>JBPCXK010000253.1:0-14500 GCA_051008635.1 Gammaproteobacteria bacterium | reverse complement strand
ATGACGCAAGCCAAATCGCTACATTTCTTCGCCTCGCCGCCCGAGAGCTGCAGCTACCTGCCACAACGCGATTCGATCAGCGTATTCGCCGACCCTGTGGCGAAGATGAACGCGCGAACGTACAGCCAACTCGTCAATCATGGTTTTCGCCGCAGCGGCAGGTATGTCTATCGCCCGCACTGCCCCTCGTGTAGCGCCTGCGTACCCGCGCGCGTGCCGGTGCGCAGGTTCAAACCCAACCGCAGCCAGCGGCGGAACCTGAAAGCCAACCGGGATTTAAGCATAAGGGTGTTGCCCTGCGACTTCCGTGAGGAACACTTCGATCTTTACCGGCGTTATCTCAGCGCGCGTCACGCGGGTGGCCAGATGGATAACCCCACACCCGACACGTACCGGAATTTCCTGCAGTGCGACTGGCTGGACACGATGTTTGTCGAGTTCCGGCTCGCAGGCGAGCTGCTGTCGGTCGCGGTCGCCGATCAGCTCGCGGGAGGCTTGTCCGCGGTCTATACGTTTTTTGATCCTGACCATAGCGCGCGTGGGCTCGGCACCTACGCCGTGCTATGGCAAATCGCACGAGCGCGCCGGCGTGGGCTCGACTATGTCTATCTGGGGTACTGGATCGCCGAAAACGCGAAAATGAGCTACAAAATTCAGTTTAAGCCGGTCGAAGGGCTGGTCGACGGCAAGTGGCGGTTGCTGGCGACGCCGTGAGCCAGTAAGGGCTCGCGACAACATAACTTCCCATTTCTCGCCGCCCATCCATCCCGTGCGGCGGTGTTGCTTCGGAGGTCTAGCGCGCATGCAGCTCTACTAATCGTGGGCCGGATCGATCTGCGCCTGCGCCGTCAGCCCGCCATCGATGGTAAAGGTCTGGCCGCTGACAAAACCCGCCTCATCGCTCGCGAGCCACAACGCGGTGCTGGCGATGTCGTCCACGTGACCCAGCCTGCCTATGGGATGCTTGCGTCGCGCCTTCGCGCGCGCCGCCTCGGGGTCGGGGGCAGCTGAAAAGGTTTGCGCCAGCATGTCGGTCTCGATCCAACCGGGACAAATCGCGTTGCAGCGAATGCCGTCCTCGCCGTGATCCACGGCGATACTGCGGGTTAATCCGAGGACGCCCGCCTTCGATGCATTGTAGGCCGCAAGCCCTCTATCGGCGACGAAACCACTGATCGAGCCAAGATTGATGATCGAGCCGCCGCCTTGTTCGCGCATGTGCGGAATGACATGTTTGGCGCACAGGAACACACCCTTCATGTTGATATCCATGAGCCAGTCCCATTCCTGTTCGCTGGTTTCATCGATGGTCTTTTCGAGCTCGACGCCGGCGTTGTTGACGACGGTGTCCACGCGGCCGAGTTTTGTAATGGCAAAATCGACGAGCTTCGATACCTGATCGGCTTTGGATATGTCGGCGCGAAAGAAAGAGATGTTGTCGGCGACAAACGTCTCGCGCTGCTCGCCGCGCCCGGCCACTACGACACGCGCTCCTTCGCGGGCAAAGCGCTCAGCGATTGCACGGCCGATCCCGCGCGTGCCGCCGGTTACGATTGCGCCTTTGCCATTCAACGCGCCCATGTCGCCATTGCCTCGCGCATAGAACAAACGGCGTACAATGGTAGCGCACTTGCACTGCACAGGTGCGAATATCAGGGAAGCGAATAAGGTGCACGCAGCTGAATCCTGATGACGCGCAGCGATCGTTACGCCTACGGGGAGCTACATGATGTCTGAGTCCGTGTTCGAAGGGGGGTGCCTGTGTGGCGCGCTGCGCTACCGGTCGACAGCGGCGCCACTGAGATGCGTTATTTGCCATTGCGCGGACTGTCGCAGGCACTCCGGCGCGCCGTGTCTGAGTTTCGTGCATTTCCCTGAAGCGGCGTTTACCTGGGATACGAAAGAACCCCAGCGGTATCGCTCGTCTCGATATGCCGAACGTGGCTTCTGCCCCGAGTGTGGTAGCACGCTTTCCATGCATGAAGATGTTCTTGACGATCGTGTACAAGTAACCCTGGGGAGTCTGGACACACCGGAACGGGTCGAGCCGCAAGATCATGTATGGACGCAGAGTCGGGTTTCGTGGTTCGACGTTGCGGATAGTCTGCCCAGATTTCCGCAGAGCAGCACTGCGGTGCCGAGCAAGGCGGAGCAAGAGCAGCCTTGAATCTGGACGCCGACCTATTGGCGAGAACGTCGGCTTTCCGGAACGAAAACAATAGAGACTCCCGACAATCCCGTGCGCGGGTAAGCGGAAGACTCCACTGAGCAGTGTCAGCACAAGCATCGTCCTGCCGCTGTTCGGCATTATGTTTGCCGGATATCTGGCCGGCCGGTTCGGAATCTTGGCTGAAGGCGGCAGCGCGGTTCTCAGCCGCTTCGTTTTCACGGTATCGCTGCCTGCGCTGATTTTCGTGTCACTCTCCCGGGTTCCGGTCGGGGAGTTCTTCCACTGGCCGTTTCTCGGCGCCCTCGGCGGCGGGATGCTGGCGATTTTCTGTATCAGCCTGGTGGTCGCCCGCCTTGCTTTCCGCGACAGTCTCACTGCGCTCGGGCTGCATGGTCTGACCGCGATGTTTTCGAGCACTGCTTACATCGGCTTACCCGTGATCCTTGTGGTGTTCGGCGATGCCGGGCTGGTGCCGGGCATCATCGGTGCCGTCATCACGGGCGCGGTATTTCTGCCTCTCGCCATCATCCTTGCAGAAATCGACAAGGGCCGGGACAGCGGGATGACCATGGCGCCGCTGATTGCGGTCTTTCGCAACCCGCTGCTACTGAGCACTGCGGCTGGCCTGATGGTCTCCGCCGCCGGCATTGCGATTCCGGCGCCGATTGCCACGTTTTGCGAGCTGTTGGGCGGCGCCTTCATACCCTGTGCGCTGTTCGCTGCCGGTCTGTTCATCGCGGGCTGCTCCGTCAAAGGCGAAGTCGCTGAGATCGGGTGGTTGGTGTTCGCCAAGCTGCTTCTCCATCCATTGATCACCTGGTGGCTCGCCTATCGCGTATTTGAGCTGGAAGGCATTCTACCGGCGATTGCCGTCGTTCAGGCGGCGCTGCCGAGCGGCGTGCCGGTCTTTGTTCTGGCGCAGCAATACAACACCTTCGTGACCCGCTCGAGTGCCGTCATTGTGGTATCGACGGCCTTGTCGCTGTTCACATTATCCGCGTTGCTTGTTCTGCTTGAGCGGTAGCGGCGACTGGCTGGATCGCAACGGTATGTTCCTCAACCCACCCACCAGACTACGCAATGACGTTGCCCGGCGTGCCGGCTTTGCGCAATAGCGAAGCGTATTGCGCCGCATGTGCGGCGCATCGCAGTAGGTGCTGGGGCGCCGGAGACCAACCACGACGCCAACTCTTTCACGCCCTTGCGGGATGTTAGCTCGTCACAACGAGCACTTTGCGCTACAATTTAGCTGTTGTAAGTATTGTCTGTCTCTACGGACAATGCATTGAAGCTGGGCAAGTGCCCGGCCCTGCCGCTGAAAGGCAGAAGGAAAGGGATTTCTCCACGTGCACAGGGAAAGGAAGTGCACCCTCAAAGTCGCCGATTTGCCTTCGGCAATTGGCCAATACCGACCTACGGGGCATGAAGCCGTGCGCCCGTTTTGTCCGGCAATCTGTGACGCCGAGAGGCGCCAACCATGGAAGGAAAGAAGATGGCACACGGAAAATGGTTCCGGTGGGGGCTGGGTTTGCTGTTGCTGACGGCGGGCTTGTTGGCGATAGCATTTGTGTTGTCGGTTCTCGGCCCGCGGCTTGCCGGGTTGGACTCTGTCGTCGATCGTATCGAGGCGATATCGGCACGCTTCGAAGACACCGCTTCGGCGCGCTGCGCCGCAGCCGTGGAGCGCGTCAAACACGTGGAGTCTGTCAAAGCCTTCGCGCTGACCTGGCACGCGCTGGAACTCTATGCGCAAAAGCGCGACGAGATTCGGGCCACCGATGCATCCCAAAAAGCGCAAAAGCCCGACGAGAATATTCGGGCCGCCGATGCATCCCAAAAAGCGCAAAAGCCCGACGAGAATATTCGGGCCACCGATGCATACCAAAAAATGCTGAGCGCCTTGCTTGAGAGCATTACGAGGCTGGCGCCGACCTCTCTGGAGGCCAGTACTCTACGGACACCTCTTCCGGGCAGAGGTTTTCCGGATCTGCTTGCCGCCCTGAACAGTTGGTTAGATGACGCCGCGGCAGAACTGAAGCACTGTAAAACGTAGGCCGGGGTCATAGTCCACCGAGCGGCCCTTTCAACCTCGACTGCGTCGGCCACCCACCGACGCAGTCTCCGCGGTGTCCTGGTCGAAGCTGACCGGCCGTGGATTCGGTCCTGCTGTTCTATCGGCTTCATAACGAATTTCCCTGCTCTTTTCGCCACAAAACAGGAAACCAGTCCTCACGCATATGATCCCCTGTTTCCAAACCCATATCGACAAACGGCGGCGAGGTCTCGCCCGCCCGCTCCAGATAACGAATATCGTCACCCATCCAGCGCGTGGAAAAAGCGCTGCGGGCCTGACGCATGACGCCATCCGAGGTGCCGTGCAGGGTTTTGAAACTGAAAAGCACGGTGTCACCCGCCCGCAACGGCCAGCACGCGACATCGTGGTCTTGCGGGTGGCGGTCGATATCGGGCACGGCGCCGTCGTATCCGTCGTCGCCTACATTGAAATCGGTATTGTTCAGCCACACCTTCGGGTAATAGATCTTTCCCCAGCGATGAGAACCTTTCACATACTGCACGGCCAGATCCGCGTCCACATCATCCAGCGCTATGTAAATTGACGCGCTCTGATCGCCGGACAGACAGTAATAGGGGATATCCTGATGCCAGGGTGTGGCGCGCCGCGTACCGGGCTCTTTCATGAACACATGTTCGTGAAAGAACTGCGCATAACTTGCTCGCATCGCTCTGCCGGCCAGCGCCGCCGCGCCGGAGTTGAATACGAAATCCCGGTACTCGGGAATGAGCGTCCAATTGCAGTAACTGTCGAAGAATCGCCCGGGCTCACCGTCTCTGGTGCTTTCCGCCGGAAAGCGGTAGCTTTGCGGATCGGCAAGATTGCGTGCAAGTCCGGCGCGTAGCGGCTCCACCCAGTCGGTGAAGGCCTGTTCCAGCAACAGCACGCCGTCGCGCTGGTAATCCGCTATCTGTTCGGCGGAGATTTCGAAGTCCTCCACGCGAAACGTTCCGGCCCTGATCGCATCGATCTCGGGACCTTCGGGCGTCGCCCACGGGACTGTCCACTGATTGAAGCCCTCGCTTGCCGCTGAATCTTCCTGCTGCATAAGTTCAAAAAGCCTGGTGAGCCTTTGGTTCTCAAGATATACACTGGGCCCTGTCTCCGCATGGCCTCGCCAGGCAAGACTAACAATTGTGAGCAGTTTCCAAAATATGTTTGTTCTGCCGGACTTTGCAGTGCCCGAGTCGCTGGCCATTGACCGATATCGCCTCGAAGTGCTCCGGCCAGAGGTGGCTGAAATGGACTACGACGCCGTTATGTCGAGCAGGGAGCGTTTGAGAAAGGTATTTCGGGAAAACGACCACTGGCCCGCCGACGATATGCCGCCGGAGGAGAATATCGGCGACCTCGAGCGGCACGAGGCGGAATTTCGATCCCGGCAAGCGTTTGCTTATACGGTGCTCACTCCATCGCGGGACAGATGCCTCGGCTGTGTGTACATTTACCCGCCGACGGTTGCCGGTTTCGATTGCGAGGTCTATCTCTGGGTGCGAGACAGCGAAATCGCGCTCGATGAAGACCTTTATACCTGTGTTCGGCAATGGCTGAGCACGGACTGGCCTTTTGAGCGTCCGGCGTTTCCCGGCCGGGAGATTCCGTGGGCAGACTGGCATGGCGTGCGGCGGCAAATCTGAATCTGGACTGGAGCAACGGCAATGCTGAATCCCGAAGAGAAATTTCCGCGCTACCCTCTCATGTTCGGGCCGACGCCGATCGAAAAACTCGAGCGCCTGACACAGCATCTCGGCGGCAAGATTGAGCTCTATGCCAAGCGCGAAGACTGTAACAGCGGCCTGGCATTCGGCGGCAACAAGATACGGAAACTCGAATACCTGGTGCCCGAGGCGATCGAACAGGGCTGCGACACGCTGGTCACGATCGGCGGCGTGCAGTCCAACCACACCCGGCAGGTCGCGGCAGTGGCGGCCAAGATCGGTATGAAATGCCGGCTCGTGCAGGAGAGCTGGGTGCCGTTCAGCGATGCCGTGTACGACCGCGTCGGCAACATCATGATGTCGCGCATCATGGGCGCCGAAGTCGAGCTCGTCGACGAAGGTTTCGACATCGGCATCCGCGAGAGCTGGCAGAATGCACTGGAAGATGTCAGAGCGCACGGCGGCAAACCTTATGCCATTCCGGCCGGGGCGTCCGATCATCCGCTCGGTGGTCTGGGCTTTGCGGGTTTTGCCGAGGAAGTTCGCGCCCAGGAACAGGAACTCGGGATCAAGTTCGACTACATTATCGTGTGCTCTGTCACAGGCTCCACGCATGCGGGCATGGTGGTCGGCTTCGCCGCCGACGGACGGGCGCGCAACGTCATCGGCATCGACGCCTCCGGCACACCGGAGCAGACCCATGCGCAGATCCTGCGCATCGCGCGCGACACAGCCGCCAGGCTCGGGTTGAACAAGGAAATCGCGGCTGACGATGTCGTGCTCAACAAAGACTATGCGTATCCCGCCTACGGCGTGCCGTCAGACGAAACCAACGATGCGATGCGCTTGTGCGCGCGCATGGAGGGCATGATGACCGACCCGGTTTACGAGGGTAAGTCCATGCAGGGCATGATCGATCTCGTGCGCAAGGGTTACTTCCCCACCGGCTCGAAGGTGCTCTACGCGCATTTGGGTGGCGTGCCTGCGATCAATGCGTACAGCTATCTTTATCGCAACGGTTGACGGGGATCAGTGCCGCGCTAACGGCGAAATCGGCATACGTATGAAGTGAACGTACATCTTCATGCATTACTGGTCCTTTTCGCCTTTCTCTGTCCCGCCGGCGTCTGCGCCCTCGAGTACAAGCCCCAAAGCGCGGAGGTTGTATCTGTATACGACGGCGACACGTTCCGGTTGCGCTTTCCTGACAGCAAAGACCCCGAAACCGACCACGGCGCGAACCTGATCGGCGTGGATGCTCCGGGTGACGGTGAGGTCGAATGCGATGCCGAATACGTCACTTTCATTGCGCAGCGCCTGTTGGCCGGGAAGACCGTGTGGGTCGAGTGGGACAGCCGCGACAGGCAGACTGCCGATGGCCGGTTGCTCGTCTACATTTCTCACATCGACGATCGCAGCGCCGACCTGAATGCGCTTTACATCGAGCGGGGCTGGGGCTGGGTGCCGCGCAAGTTCCCCGCTGACAGAAAACACGAGTATCTGGAGCTCGAACAAACCGCGAGAGCACAACGCAGAGGTATCTGGGGTGGCAACTGCCCGCCCGATATCTGACCCGTTCAGCTCATGCGCCCACGCCTGACCGTTTTTACGCCCTTTACATATCAGCGGTGCCCACAGGCGCCGCGCTTGCTTTGGTGCATCCGGTGGTCTTACCCTACGACAACCACACACCATGGGGGGAGGATGTATGTGTTCAGTATGCGGATGCGGTGAAGATACAGGCGGGAGCGCGGACCACCCCCACAGGCACTTCCACGAACACGGCCACTCCCACCACCATCATGATCATCATTATGGCCACGGCGACGCCGGCGTGAGCGTCGCGGGTTTCAGTCAGGACCGGTTGATCGAGATCGAGCAGAATATTCTCTCGAAGAACGATCAATACGCAGATTCAAACCGGCGGCAGTTCACAGATCAGGGTTTGCTGGCGTTGAATCTCGTTTCCAGTCCCGGTGCTGGCAAGACGACGTTGCTCGTTGAAACCATCGGCATGCTGAAAGGCTCGACATCCATCGGCGTCATCGAAGGTGATCAGGAAACCGCGAACGATGCGCAGAGAATCCAGGCCTGTGGTGTGCCTGCAGTGCAGATCAACACCGGCCGAGGCTGTCACCTGGACGCGCACATGGTCGGCCACGCGCTCGACGACCTGGCCATGCCGCAGAGCGGTGTCGTGTTCATCGAGAACGTCGGGAATCTCGTTTGTCCCGCCGCGTTCGATCTCGGCGAGACGTTCAAGGTCGTCATCCTGTCCGTGACCGAGGGCGAAGACAAGCCGCTCAAGTACCCCGACATGTTCGCCGCGGCGGATCTCATGATTCTGAGCAAGGTCGATCTCTTGCCCCATGTGAATTTCGATCCGGATCAGGCGATCGAACGCGCACGGCGTATCAACCCGGCGTTAGGGGAAATACGTCTTTCCGCGTGCAACGGCGAGGGCATGAGCGTATGGCGCGACTGGATTGTGCAGCGCACCGTTGCGGCACGCGACAAACGCGCGCAAGCCACTGCATAGCAGTATCTGACCATGCACGAACTCGCGCTCGCCAGAAGCCTGATCGAAATGGTCGATGATTACGCCGCGCACAACGGCGCGACTCGCGTCAGGCGGGTCCATGTCCGGCTCGGCGAGCTGTCCGCCATGACGCGGGCGCTGTATGTTTCTTTCAACGCCGCTTCTCGCGGCAGTTCCTGTGACGGCGCCGTTCTCGACATCGAAGAAATCCCGCTGACGGTGTTTTGCCACGTTTGCGATGAGATAAAAACACCCAGCGGGCGCTACAACTTTCGCTGTCCGGACTGTGGCCACGCGACGCCGATAGTCGTGACGGGCCGCGAGATGCAATTGGTCTCTATCGAACTGCCTCCGCCAACCTCCTGTGTCGAAGGAACACCCGCTCACTCACTCGACGCGTCCGTGCACAACGCGCCATGACAACGCAGCCATCAAACCCCTGGACCTTCGTGCCGCATCAACATCAGGGTCCACACAAAGAAACAGCGCCCGATGCGCATACGCGATCGCCAAGCAGACACAACGGAGCGGTCAAAGCAGCGGGGCTGGCGACTTTCATGGGTGCGCCCTACTGCGCGCCGGAGCGCGACAAAGTACGGGAGATGGGGGCGAAGATCTGCTTTCTCGGCGCGCCCTGGGACCTGGGAACCATTGTGCGCACCGGCACCTCCAGCGGGCCGCAGGGCATTCGCGAAGCCTCGACCCAGTATTTCCCATACATGTTCGAATACGACGTCGACCTGATGACGTTCTTCAGGGTCGTCGACTGTGGCGATATCCCTATCGTGCCGGGCAACAACGCGCTATCGCAACAGTACATGTGCGACTACGTCACCGAGTGTCTGGAAGCCGGCGCGAAGGTGATCCTCGTCGGCGGCGACCATTCCGTGCCCATCCCGGGCGCGCGTGCGTTGTCGGAGCATCTCGGCCGCCGCAACCCTGACGGCAAGATGGGCTATCTGCACGTCGACTGCCACCTCGATGCGGCCGTCGATTGGGGCGGCATCGAGATCACCAACGCATCAGGTCCGCCGATGGCGCTGAAGCTGCCCAACTGTAACGCCGACAACATGGCGCATATGGGTTCGCGCAATGGCCTGAACCCCAAGGACTGGATGGACTTCTGGATCGACAACGACATCCCCATCGTGCCGATGTCCGAAGTCGTCGAACGCGGTATCGATGTCTGCACGCGTTACATTATGGACCGCGCGTGGAACGGCACAGATGCCGTCTATTTTTCGTGGGATACGGATTCACTGGATTGCAGTTGCATGCCGGGCACGACCTGCCCGGAGAGTTATGGCATCAAGGCGCGCGAGGCAATCCAGGTAGCGAGAATCGTCGGCGAATATGGCGTCGACGTGCTGGAACTCGCCGAACTGTCACCCGTGTTCGACACCAGTCAAATCAGCACCAAGCTGGCGTGCAATATGATCTATCACTATCTCGGCAGCCGGGCCGCGACGCTGCGCAGCCGAAACGAGCAACCGTAGCAGGGAGAACGATTCATGAATCCGGCCAAGGCATTTACACACCTGTTTTCCCCGCTCGGTGGTGAAGGCGCGGACAACTACCGCTCGCCGGGACAGATATCGTTCCTGCGGGCGCCGTTCATAGCGGCCGAAAGCGACGAGCTCAAACAAGCGGATGTCGAATACGCGTTTGTTGGCGTGCCTTTCGATGAAGGCAACGTCGGCAAACCCGGCTGTGAAGACGGCCCGCGCGAATTCCGCGTTGCCTCGCTCGACTACTTCCCGTACTGGTTCGAGTTCAACGTCGATCTGCACGGTACGGCAGTTGACTGCGGCGATGTGTCCATGCCACGCGTCAACCCGGAGGTCGCGAGAGAGCGCATCTACACCGCGGTTCGCGCCGTGCTCGCAGCCGGCAAAACACCAATCGTCTGTGGCGGTGACCGGTCGGTTTCCATACCCGCGACGAAGGCGTTGTCGGATCATCTCGGCAGCGCGAAGAAGATGGGCTATATGCATCTCGGCGCGCACTTGGATTTCGCCGATTCGTGGGCGGGCGAGAGTCATGTCAGCACTTGCGCGATGGCGCGAATTACGGAGCTCGAAAACCTCGCGCCGGGAAACGTGGCGCACATCGGCGCGCGTAATTCTTTCAACCCGAAGGACCATATCGATCTCGCCAAGGCCCGCGCTGTGCAGTTTCACCCGATGTTCGAAGTCCTGGACAGGGGCGTCGATACGGTGATGGACGAGACGGTACCACGGGTTTGGGACGGCACCGACGGCCAGTACCTCAGCTTCAACTTCAACGTGATGGATTCATCGTCTGCGCCCGGCGTCACCGCAACAGAGCCCGGCGGCCTGGAGGCGCGCGAAATCATGCGGGTTGCCCGCAAGATCAGCGATGCGGGCGGCCCCAGCGTCATCGATATCACCGAGCTTTGCCCGATGTTCGATGTCAGTGGTTCGACGTCGAGGCTCGCTGTTTGCGTCGTGTTACGCATCATGGCAGGCATTGCATTGAAGAACGGCAAGACGCTGGACGAGTCACTGAGGCGTCCGGGGTGGACGCACAGGAAATAACCGGATTTCCCGCCGCTCGTCGGAGAGCCGAAAGAAACAGGCCCGTCATGTAGTAAATACGGTTGGGCAACCAACAACAGAGGAGGAGAAGATGAAACCAATCCAGAAACATCACATAGGCCGCCGGCAATTTTTGTCTGGCATGGCCGGGCTCGCAGCGACCGGCGCCTTGTGGCCTCGCCTGGGGCGCGCCGAGGACGAGCTGAATATTCTGGTGTGGTGCGATCACGCCGACCCGAAGCTCATCGAACCATTCCAAAAGGCGCACAACGTACGCGTCAACGTAAAGACTTACGAGGGCACGGGCACAGCGTTGTCGATTATCGAACAATCGCGGCCGGGCGACTGGGACGTGTTTGTCGTCGACGCGCCCGACGTGCCACAGGTCGCTCGTCAGGGCATTCTCGCGGAGCTGAACAAGGGCGACTACCCGTGGGACGACATCTTCGAGCAGATTCGCAACGCGCCGTACAACTCGGTGGAAGGCAAGTTGTACTCGGTGCCGGAAAAATTCGGATACTACGGCGTCGCCTACAACGACACGAAAGTCGACGCCGCCGACATGGCCAGCCCGGAGGTCATGTGGAACGACAAGTACAAGAGCCGCATGGCGGTTTATGACTACTATTTCCCGGTCATCCAGATGATCGCGATCTCGCAGGGCATGAAGCCGACCGATGTGACCGCCGACAACCTCGAAAAGGTCATTCGCCCCAAGCTGCTGGAGATGAAACCGCTGGTAGGTTTGGTGGGTGACATCGTCGGCGTGCAGAACGCACTGGTAAATGGCAGCACGGACATGATCATCGCGGGCGCGGAATACACGGTGTCCGTTCTCACCCCGGAGAAGCCGGAACTGCAATGGACGATCTGCAACGAGGGCGGCCTGATCTGGACGCAGGGACTTGCCATCTTTCAGGATTCGAAGAAGAAGGATTTGGCCAACGAATTCGTGAAGTGGGTCGTCAGCCCCGAAGGGCAATCGTTGCTTGCCACCTCCGAGTGTTACTGGGCGATGCCGACGAATTCGAAGGCACCGATGAGCGATGACCAGAAAAAAATCCTGCGCTGGGACGAACAACCGGGTTTTCTCGCGAAGTCACATCTTTCGTTCCTGACCGAGCCCGAGCTGGATCAAGTCATGCTGGATGTGTGGACGGAGTTTTTGCAGTCGTAGTCTGGTTTGGCCTCTCCCGCCTGTCCGTGAGGGGCGTAAAAGCTCATGATTGGCGCCTCTGACCCCTCCTCGCGGAGGGGTTTCGATCTCTCGCGCTGGGCGATCACACCTGCGATCTGCGCGACGCTGCTTTTCTTTGTCGTGCCGCTCGCGATCATGCTCATGATCAGTTTCTGGCAGCGTATCGGCGGCAAGCTGCAAGCTACCTGGACGCTCGCGAATTACGAGAAGTTTTTCTCGCGGGGCTATCTCATCGACGCGCTTTCCAACTCCATCGAAGTCGCTTTGCTGACGACGGTTGTCAGCGTGTTGCTGGCATATCCGCTCGCTTATATTCTCGCCTATCGGATTCCCGCCCGCTGGCAGAAGGCGGTGCTGATTCTGATCGTGCTGCCGTTTTGGACTTCTTATGTCGTGCGTTCCTATAGCTGGCTGCTGGTACTGTCGGAAAACGGCGTCATCAATTCCACATTGCTTGGTTTGGGGCTGATCGATCAACCACTATCGATGGGCTACAACCGCGGCGCCACCGTGTTGGGGTTTGTACACTTCTTCACGATGCTGTTGACGCTTACGATTTACGCCAACCTTGTTCAGATCAATCCGTCGTACCGCCGCGCGGCCGCCGATCTCGGCGCGTCCAACTTACAGGTGTTCCTGCGCGTCACCCTGCCGCTCAGCGTCCCGGGCATTGCCGTGGGCGCATTTCTGACGTTCGTTATCACCATCGGCGATTACATTACGCCGCAGATACTCGGCGGTAACACCGAAGTGCTGATACCACAGGCGATCATGCTGCAGATTGGCCGCGCCGCGAACTTTCCGATGGCCTCTGTCATGAGCGTGATGCTGATGATGGTCGTGACCATCACGTATCTCGTTTTCGCCCGCTACCTGAAGATGGACCGCTTGTGAGCGCCGGCTGGCTCAGGCAGACGCCCAGCGGGCTTTATGTGGCGGTCGCGTTTGTTTTTTTGTCCCCGCCCATCGTCGTGCTCATCTTGTTTTCGTTTCCGGACGGCCAAACTCCGGTGCCGCCATTCGAGGGGCCGAGCCTGCGGTGGTACGAGCGCATGTTCGGCAACCAGCGCCTGATGGAGTCCTTGCTCAACTCGGTCGTTGTCGCTGCACTGTCGGCGTTCGTCGCAACCGCGCTCGGATTTCTCGCGGCCTACACGTTGGCGCGGCGTGATTTTCGTCTTGCCGGCGCGGCCAGGTATCTGTTGATGGCGCCGATCACCGTTTCCTATCTGATCATCGGCATCGGGCTGCTCATCACATTCAACCTCGCCGGCATATCGAAATCCCTGCTTGTTGTCGGCATAGGTCATGTGATCATCAACCTGCCGCTATGCTTTGCGATCGTCTTTTCGCAAATGGGTGAGCACCAGCGCAACATCGAGCGCGCCGCGCAGGATCTCGGCGCCAGCGATATCCAGACGCTGCTGCTGATCACCGCGCCCATCCTGCGCCCTGCCCTTTTTGCGGCGTTTTGCATCGCCGCGACCCTGTCGTGGGATGAATTCATTATCGCGTTTTTGCTGAGCAGGTTCGACGTCACGCTGCCGGTCATCATTTTCGAAATGCTGCGGGCGGGCCTGACACCGGAAGTGAACGCCGCGGGCACGGTAGTGTTCGCCATCTCGATCACCACGGTGCTGCTCGCAATAGTCATCAGCACCCGGCGTCGTTAGCCATGGCGGACCATCTCGTCGAGCTGCGCGGCATACACAAGGAATTCGGCGAGACGGTCGCGGTTCACAATGTGGACATGGCAATCAAACGGGGCGAGTTCGTCGTGTTGCTTGGCCCTTCGGGCAGCGGCAAAACCACTATCCTCTCTGTCATCGGCGGATTCGTGACACCGACAGCCGGGACTGTCACCATCGATGGCGTTGACGTTACCCTCACGCCGCCGGCGAAACGCCCGACGGTGACCGTATTTCAGGACTACGCCCTGTTTCCGCACATGAGCGTCGGGTCGAATGTCGGATTCGGGCTCGCGATGCGCGGCGTCGCGAAATCCGACAAGACGAAAAAGGTGGGCGAGGCGCTGCGGCTGGTGGGGCTCGAAGGATATGGCCAGCGCGGGGTGCATGAACTGTCCGGCGGACAACGCCAGCGGGTCGCGCTTGCGCGCGCGGTTGCCGTGGAACCATCTGTGTTGTTACTCGACGAACCACTGGGCGCGCTGGATTTGAATCTGCGCCGGCAGATGCAAGAAGAGCTGGTCGGTTTGCAAAAACAACTCGGCACGACCTTTGTGCACGTCACGCACGATCAGGACGAGGCGATGAGCATCGCCGACACCATCGTCGTGATCA
>JBPCXK010000252.1:0-14606 GCA_051008635.1 Gammaproteobacteria bacterium | reverse complement strand
CCTTGAGAGTGTGCTCGAAACTGATTTTTTGCGTCTGTGCTCCCGTATTTGGCTGCCTCACGCTTGTGTCGGGTATGGCAGAGACTGCCGTGTTTTCGTTTTCCGGCGTGCGCGGGGTTCCGTTGCGTCGTGGCGGTGCGCCCGGCGCATCGCCCGACTCGCGCGCTTCCCTGACGAGCTGTTTCATGCTGGCCTCTATGAGCTGGTCCAGCAGCGGCAGGTTCTTGTCGTCCATCCTTGTTCCTTTGACGCGGGTTTTCGATTCTTCACATCTTGTGGTCGTGAAGTTCGTACCCTCTGTCCTTGTAGAATCGGTATCTTTCCAGCGCTGCGGGGCGTGATTCCGTGGCCCGATCGACAACCTCGGCAACGCGTTCAAAGCGGCTAAAGAAAATCGGCACCTCGCTGGCGAGGTTGATCAGCACGTCCGTGCTGCGCGGCTCCCAATCGTGCCCCACCGTCACCGGCGCGTGATCATGTTCCGGCTCGATCTCGTGTGGAACAAAACTCTGATCGCGAAATGTCCACAACAGGCTGTCGACTTGCCGGGCGTCCTCCGGTGATCCGGTGTGGACGTGAATCCGGTTACCCGCGTTGTAAGCCTTGTGAACAATCCGGCAAGCCAGAAAATAGCGCGCCAAAGCATTACCGTCATTGATTATATAGAAGTCCACTTTCGTCACGGTGTGATCCAGTTCGCAACGCCATTTTGGGTGATGAGTTGTGTCAACTGTTCGCTCTGTCCATGAGGTATTGCGTCAACAAAGGCACCGGCCGACCGGTCGCGCCTTTTCTATCGCCGCTGTGCCAGGCCGTGCCGGCGATGTCCAGATGCGCCCACCGGTACTTCTTCGTAAAGCGCGACAGAAAACAGGCCGCAGTGATTGTACCGGCCGGGCGGCCGCCGATATTGGCCATGTCGGCGAAGTTGCTCTTGAGCTGTTTTTGATACTCGTCCCACAGCGGCAGTTGCCAGGCCCGATCCCCGCTTTGGCTGCCGGCGCCGAGCAGGTCTTGCGCGAGCGCATCGTCGTTGCCCATCAGACCGCTGGCGTGATGTCCAAGCGCGACAATGGCGGCGCCAGTCAGCGTCGCGACGTCGATCACCGTCGCCGGATCGTAGCGCTCGGCGTACGTGAGGGCGTCGCAGAGCACGAGTCGTCCTTCGGCGTCGGTATTCAGGATCTCTACCGTCTGTCCAGACATCGTCGTGACGATATCGCCCGGCCGGCTGGCCTCGCCGCCTGGCATGTTTTCGGCGCAGGCCATGATGCCGACCACGTTCAGCGGCAAGTCCATGGTGTCGATTGCGGCCATCGTGCCCAGCACGCTGGCTGCACCGCACATGTCGAACTTCATTTCGTCCATCGCTGCACCAGGCTTGATGGAAATGCCGCCGGTATCGAAGGTTATGCCCTTGCCGACCAGCACCTGCGGTTTACCCTTGGATTTTGCGCCGCGGTATTCGACCGCGATCAACCTGGCCGGTTGCCGGCTGCCGCGCGAAACGGACAGCAGCGCACCCATGCCGAGGTTCTCCATTTCCTTTTCCCCGAGCACGGTGCACTTGAGCTTGCTGCGGCCGCGCTTGAGGTCTTGAGCCTGTTGTGCGAGATATACCGGCGTACAGATGTTGCCGGGCAGATTGCCCAGATCCCGGGTCAGCGACATGCCGCTGGCGATAGCCTCGCCTTCGACGAGCGCGCGTTTGGCGATGTCGACTTCGCCCTTCGAGGAGACGGCGAAGGCCGCTTTGGTCAGCGCAGGCTTGTCTTTATCGTTGTTGCTTTTCAGTTTGTCGAAGGTGTACAGCGCAGCGCTCAGTTCGCTCGCCGCCTGCCTGATTTTCCAGGCGAGGTCACGGTCCTTGACCGGCAGCTCGGGCAGATACGAAACCGCACTCTTGGCGCCACTCTTCCTGAGCCGGCCCGAAGACTCGTCGAGCGCCTTGCGGTAGGCGGTCGCGTCGAAGTCGGCCTCGCGGCCGCAACCAACCAGCAACACGCGTTCGGCGGCAACGCGCGGCACGTCGAACAGCATCAGCGTGTCGCCTGCGGCGCCTTTAATGTCCCCGCTGCGAAGCGCGTTGCCAATGTGCCCACGGCTGGCCTTGTCCAGTTGCCTGGCGGCTGCCGACATGCGGCGTGAGGTGTAAACGCCCACTATCACCGCTGCGGTGCGTTGTTTTTCCGGATCGCCAGTCTTGATCGAGAAGTCCATTGTGGTACCTGGATTCGTTGGTGATGGATTCTTGAGCGCTCTGCAGGGACAACGACGAGCATTGCCTCCCAGCAATCATGCGCCGCGGCGGTGCGACCCCGCGCGGGCGCTCAGGCATGCTGTATGATGACATCATTCTATGCAAAAACAGTTTCGTTTACATCTTTTCCGGCTTGAGGTGTTGCGGTGGCGGTAATCGATCGCTATGTGCTGAAAGACGTTTCGCTGACATTCCTGGCCACTGCGTTTGTATTGCTGTTGATCATCGTGGGCAACCTGTTCGTGCGGCTGCTGAGCCGCGCGACGGAAGGGAAGCTGCCAGTGGATATTGTGTTGCCGCTGCTGGGCTTTGCGACGCTGCGTGCGGTTATTCTGTTATTGCCTGTCGCGCTACTGCTGGGCGTGATGCTGACGATGGGGCGGTTGTACCGCGACAGCGAGATGACGGCCTTGCGCGCCTGTGGGTTGGGTTACCGGCGTCTGTACCGCCCTTTTTTCGTGCTGTTGGTCCCCGTGGTGGTATTGCTCAGCGCGCTGGTGTTTTACGTCGTCCCATGGTCTATCAAGCAGGCCGATCACTTGCGCGCCGTAGCTACGGCTCGCACCGATCTCAGCGGCATCACCGCCGGGCGGTTTATCGCCGCCAGTGACGGAGATTGGGTGCTGTTTGTTGAAGCCATCGAACAAAGCAGACGGCGCGTCAGAAATGTGTTTGTGCACGCCCTCGATGAAGGCGTGACCAGTATCGAAACCGCGCGGTATGGTTCGCAGATCATTGACCCGAGTGGCTCGCGGCGACTCGCGCTCTCCGACGGCTATCGTTACGAAGGCGTGCCGGGCGAGCCCGGTTACAGCATTCTTTCCTACAGCAAACACACGCTCAAGATTCCCGCACTCGAAAATATAGAGACCGCGCTCGAACGCGACGCCATGTCGACCGCGGCGCTATGGCAATCGGATGCGCCTGCGGACAAGGCCGAGCTGCAGTGGCGTTTGTCAGTGCCCATTTCCGCGGTCATCGTGGTGTTGTTTGCGCTGCCACTGAGTTACGCGCGCCCGCGCCAGGGCCGCTTTGCCAAGCTCGTGGTGGCGATTCTGGCTTACGTGGTGTACGCGAATATGGCTATCGTTGCCATGAGCTGGACAGAGCGCGGCGTGATACCACCATGGCTGGGCTTGTGGTGGGTGCACGGCGTTATGCTCATATTCACTGTCGTGCTACTGGCCCACCAGAAGGCGATTCGCTGGCCGGGGGCGGCGCAGCCCGAAACCACGTGAGGATTCTCGATCGCTATCTGGGTCGCGCCGTTATCTTCGGCACTGTGACGGCGCTGTTGATGCTGGTTTCATTGGACGTTTTCTTTGCCTTCATCAACGAGATGGATGATGTCGGGCGCAACGGGTACACGGTGTTGCGTGCGATCTATGTGACGCTACTCACGACACCGCGACGTATCTATGATCTGTTTCCATCGGCCGTGCTGCTGGGGAGCCTGCTGAGTCTGGGCAATCTTGCCGCGCATAGCGAGCTGATCGTGGTGCGGGCAGTTGGCATAGGCAAGACGCAGGTGATTTTGTCGGTCTTGAAAGCGGGTCTTATATTGATGCTGATCAGCGTCGTGCTCGGCGAGGTGGTCGCACCGGAAAGCGAGCAACGCGCACAAAACCTCCGCCGTGTCGGCGAGTCCGAGCGTCTCACGCTCAAAACCCGCGACGGCCTGTGGGCAAAGGACGGTAATCGGTTCTTGAATGTGCGTGAGGTGTTTCCGGATTTGCGGCTCGGGACCATCCGCGTATACGAGTTCGATGACGACTTGCGTCTGACCAGGGCGACGTTTGCAAATGGCGCGTTCTATCAAAACAAAAACTGGGTGGTACAGGGTATCAGGCAAAGCGTCATTGACGAGCAGGGAGTGAGCACACGAGCGCTCGCGCAAGAGATTTGGCCACGGCTGCTGGCGCCGGAGTTGTTCGACGTAATCGTGGTCAAGCCGGAGCAGATGTCGGCGTCGACGCTTTACCGTTATGTGGGCTACATGAATGACAACGCGCTCGATGCGGACCGTTACGAGCTGGCGTTTTGGACGCGCTTCACGACGCCCCTGTCGAGTCTGGTGATGCTGCTGCTGGCGGTGCCGTTTGTATTCGCAACCAATCGCGCCGGGGCCGCGGGCCAACGTCTGTTCATCGGCATCGTAATCGGCGTGGTGTTCTATCTCGTCAACCGAATGCTCAACAATCTGAGCCTTGTTTACGGTTTGCCGCCGACCGTCGGCGCTTTCGCGCCGCTATTGATCTTCGCGGCGGTCGGTGCGGTCGCCATCCGGCGGGTCAGATGAGCTAGAACAAGCCGGCAAAGGGAATCACGTCTACTTCGCTGCCGGCCGGCACATCACCCTGCGCCAACGGGATCACGATAAAGCAGTTGGCCTTACTCATCGAGCTGAGCACGTGAGAGCCCTGCAGACCCGTGGTTTCCACGCTCAGCCGTCCGGATTCGTTCTGATGCAGGATGCCGCGTTGATATTCCTCGCGGCCAGTGGTCTTTTTGAGTGCCGACGTGCAGGTCGCCCGCAAGGTCATCGGCGGTTTGGGCGTCTCACCGCATAGCTGTTGCAACGCAGGGCGCACGAACACGACAAAGGTTGCCATCACCGAGACCGGATTGCCTGGTAGACCGAAGAACCATGCATCGCCGCTGCGCCCGAAGGCGAGCGGGCGACCCGGTTTGACCGCAATTTTCCAGAACCCTATTGTGCCGTGATCCTCCAGCGCCTGTTTCACGTAGTCGGCATCGCCGACCGATACACCACCGCTGCTGACGATGAGATCGCCGGCCGCAGCAGCGCTCAACAGCGCGTCCGTGACGTCCTCGATGCGGTCGGGAACAACACCCATATCGAGGATTTCAACACTCGAACGGTTGAGCAGCGCGTGCAGCGTGTAGCGATTACTGTCATGAATCTCGCCTCGGCGTAACGGCTGGCCGACGCCGCGTAGTTCGTCACCGGTCGAGAAAAATGCCACCACCGGTTTGCGGCGGACATCGATTTCCGCCAGTCCGAGAGAGGCGAGCAAACCGGTGTCGGCGGCATTGAGCCTGCGCCCGGCGGCCAGCACACGCTCTCCTTTGCGAAAGTCTTCCCCCGCAGCGCGCGTATTTACTGCTGGTTCGTGATCGTCGTCGATGGCGATCGAATCTCCCGCGCGTGTGACGAACTCCTGCATTACCACCGTGTCGGCGCCCCCGGGCAGGACACCGCCTGTAGTGATGCGCACGCATTCCCCTTCGTGGACTTCACCGTCAAAAGGATGCCCCGCAAAGGCCTCGCCGATGACCCTGAATTTGCGGTTTGCGCCGTTGCGCAGCGCTTTGCCCTGCAGGGCATAACCATCCATTGCCGAGTTCGCAAACGGCGGCATGTCGATTGGCGCGACGACGTCTGTCGCCAACACGCGATCGAGACAGGCGCGCAGGTTAACGCGCTCGCTGCCCGTGACTGGTGATATAGCATCACGGATTCTTTGTAGCGCCTGGCTAACGGTTAAAGCGTTGGGATCGAATTCATCCATGCAATTCGCCTCGTTCGCGACATTAGGTGAGTCAGTTTTCATGTGCGCTTTGCTGCTGATAGACTGGCGAATTATGACACCTCCACTCGAGATGAGAACACCAGGGGTGTAGTCTGGGGATGGCCGAACAAGTCAGCGCCCCCGATCGCCGCCTGCTCGACAGGTTTTTGGATGCGCTGTGGATGGAGGCCGGGCTGAGCGACAACACGCTCGCGGCCTACCGCAACGATCTGCAAGGTCTGGCGCGTTGGTTAACCTTGCAGAACACGACGTTGTGCGAGGCAGACCGATCACATTTGCAAGCCTATCTCGCACAGCGTGCGGCCGACGGGGGCAGCGTGCGTTCGGGTGCGCGTTTTTTGTCGAGCGCGCGGCGTTTCTATCGCTACCTGGTCCGCGAGAACCATCGCAAGACCGATCCAAGCGCCTTGATCGAATCGCCAAAGCTGGGGCGCCCGCTGCCGGACACGCTGGGTGAAGCCGAAGTGGAGGCGTTGCTGTGCGCGCCGGATGCCGGTACGCGACTGGGTCAGCGTGACAGGGCGATGCTCGAGCTGTTGTACGCGACGGGTTTGCGCGTCAGCGAGCTGGTGAACCTGAGCGTGGACCGGGCGAACCTGCGTCAGGGACTGGTGCGTGTCGTAGGCAAGGGCGGTAAGGAGCGTATTGTGCCGGTGGGAGAAGAGGCGGTTGCCTGGCTGGGACGCTATCTCGCCGAGGCGCGGCCGGAGCTGCTGCGGCGTCGTGGCAGCGCGCGCGCGCTGTTTGTTACCAATCGTGGCAAAGGAATGACCCGGCAGGCCTTCTGGCACCTGATAAAACGCTACGCCCGCGCCGTGGGTATCGAAAAGCCGCTGTCGCCCCACACGCTTCGCCATGCCTTTGCTACGCATCTGCTGAATCACGGCGCCGATCTGCGGGTCGTGCAAATGCTACTTGGGCACAGTGATCTTTCCACCACACAGATATATACTCATATCGCCAGCGCGCGGCTGAAAAATCTGCATCAGCAACATCATCCACGGGGTTGAATTATTTCCAGTTTCCATGGTCGGAATGACAACCCGCCAGTGCCACGGCGCCGGCCATCGATCACGCAATCAACGGAACCAGCCATGTCCAGACATTTGATCATTCTGTTAACGCTCATATTCGCGCTTGCCGCGGCATCGGTAGCGGCCGAGGAAAAAGTCGCGACGGAGCTGTTGAAGACCAAACTCGGCGAGCTGATTCCCGGCGCCACGCCTGACAGCATCAAGCCATCGGTTGTCGACGGTCTCTACGAGGTGGCATACGGCGCCCAGATCTTTTATTTGAGCGCGGATGGCCGCTATGTGCTGCGGGGTAACCTGATCGATGTGCAGAATCGCACCAACCTGACCGAAAGCGCCAAGGCGTCGATCCGCGGTGCGATTCTCAATAGCATGGACGAAGGTCAGATGATCGTGTATGAACCGGAAAACACGAAGCACACGCTGACTATTTTCACCGATATCGATTGTCCGTACTGTCGGCGTTTGCACGCAGAAATGGGCGAATTGAACGATCTTGGCATCAAGGTCAGGTATCTGGCGTTTCCGCGCACGGGTGTCGACACACCCTCCTACCACAGCGCGGTTAGTGTGTGGTGCGCGAAGGATTCGGCCGGCGCCATGACCCGCGCCAAGAACGGCGAAGACGTGGAGGCCAAGACCTGCGAAAACCCGGTCAAGGATCACATGGCGCTGGGTGACGAATTGGGCGTGACCGGCACACCTGCGATATACCTCGAGAGCGGAGACCTTATTCCGGGCTACCGCCCCGCCAAGGAGTTGGCATCAGCGCTGGACAGGCTGGCGGCGGCGAACTGAGGACAGAGGACAGAGGACTGTCCTCTGTCCTCCGAACAGTCCTCTGTCTTCAGCCTTCAGATGCGAATGTAGGCCCAGCCTTGATTGACTCGCGCGGGGATGTGTTCCTCGGCGATGGGCACCACCACAACTTCGGGCAGGAGTTTGATGCTGGGCCCACCTTTCCTGCCGTTCATCATGGATACGGAGTACTGACAACCGACGAAGGTCAGGTTGTCGTGTTCCCGCGCCATGGCGTGCACCCGTTGTGCATAGGGCGACACGTCGGCGCCCAGCACCTTTACGCCTTCCATGTCTGCGATGAACTCGACTTGCACGCCGCGCGGGGAGTTCTGGTAGGCGCGCAACAGCGCCTCGGCTTCATCCAGCGCCGCTTTGGTCCTGAACGCGTCCGCCGAACTCAGATGCAACACGATGCGGCGCGCCGAGATGCCGTCTCCAGTGGCGCCGGGTGAAACTGATTCATCGGCATGCGCCGACAGTGTCATGGGCCGTATGTCGGCCGGGCTAGCGTCGTCGAAATGCACATTGGCCAGCCAACCGATTGCAAAGCCGGCCATGAGCGCAAGGCCGGCGGCCAGTGAGCTGGTGAAGGCGGGCCGGCGCGGCTCACGCATCTGTGCTCTGCCCACTCGCGCTTTTGGGGGCCGGCCGTAGGCGTGCCGCACCATATCGTTGAGCATGCGCATTCGGGCGACCCGGTCGCGTAACTCATGACTCTCGTTGATGGCCTTCAGGACGCAAATGCTCTCGGCTTCCGCCAGCTCTCCATCGATAAAGGCGTTGAGGTATTCATCGGAATACCGATCGCTACTGTTCATTTGATTCTCCGTAACCTGATGTCGTCCCGTCTTTCTGCATGCAGATCCTGCAAACGTTCTTTTAACGCCTGACGCGCACGGCAAATTCTGCTCATGACCGTGCCGATGGGGATAGAAAGAATCTCCGCGATCTCGGCGTATGAAAAGCCAGCTACAACGACCAACGTGATGGCCTCGCGCTGACCCAGCGGTAGCTGGGCGATGGCTGCGCGCACACGATCAACGATTTCTTCGCGGCCGAAGTCCTCGGTGATCGATAACTGTGATTCGTACAAACTGTCATCAAGCGATACCATCTCGCGTGTGCGGCTCAAATGATTGCGCCAGGAGTTCGCCAGAATCCTGTAGAGCCACGCGTCCATTGCGTAGCCGTTGCGCAGTTGTTTGGCGCTGCGCAAGGCCTTGACCATGGTCGTTTGCACCAGGTCGTCGGCCAACGCCGGGTCGTGGCACCACGAGTAGGCGACCCGATAGAGCCTGTCACGCGAGGCCTCGAGCTTGTGCCTGAATTCGTTCTTTCCGAAGATCAATCCAAACCCCTTTTGTCCATATTTCAGGAGGTTATGACACGCCTGCGGCGACAATTATTCCATCCCCGCCGGCCGCCGGTCCGATCGGCGCGGTGGGCGGTCCGCGTGTGGAATAGATTGACATGACCCGGTGTCTACCCATTAGCGCCTGAGTGCACACACCTCCTGTATAGAGCACCTTTCGTTCGGGACCGCGCTCAGGCGCTCTTCATCTGGTTCTGGCCCGTGCGTGCGCAATCGTCCATGCCTGGTTGTGGGATGGTTGTGGAGTGGTTGCGAGGCGATGCGGGTGAGCATGGCCGTTTTGATCGCTGTCTTGTGCGTCGATATTAACCCAAGCTCGCCAGGCGCGTGCGCTTGAACTACCAAACAGAAAGATGCCCAGAGAACCACGCAAGATCAGGAGTAGCAGGATGATAGACAGGTTCATCGGAAAGCGCGTTCGCGTTACGGCATTGAGTCTTGGGCTCGTGGGGCTGATCGTGTACTGGCTTGTCACCAGTGTCCTTGCGCAAACAAAGCTGGGCACCTCCCTGGAATGGCCGAAGACCGACTTTGACAATGCCATTGTCGATGTAAGCGAGATCAAATCCGGCGGGCCGCCGAAAGACGGCATTCCCGCCGTCGACGAGCCGAAATTCGTATCGACAACGGACGCGACCGAATGGCTACATGCGCAAGAGCCGGTGGTCGTGTTCGTAAACGGGGATAAGGCGCGCGCCTACCCATTGCAGATCCTGATGTATCACGAGATCGTCAACGACGTTGTCGGCGGCAAACCCGTATCGGTAACGTTTTGCCCGCTCTGCAACGCCACCATCGTATTCGACCGTAACGTCGAAGGGACGATACTCGATTTCGGCACCACCGGACGTTTGCGCAAGAGCGATCTGGTGATGTACGACCGGCAGACAGAAAGCTGGTGGCAGCAGTTCAGCGGTCAAGCCATTATCGGTGACTACGCCGGTGCGAAGCTAATGCAATTACCGGCCACGATCATCGCTTTCGATGACTTCAAAACCGCCTACCCCAGCGGCGAAGTGTTATCGCGTGACACCGGTCACCGCCGCCCTTATGGCAACAACCCGTATCGTGGCTACGATCGTGTTGGTGATGTTCCGTTTTTGTTCGATGATCCCATCGATGAGCGCTTGCCCGCGATGGAACGGGTCATCAGCGTCACCAACGGCAAGGTGCAGCGGGTCTATCCCTTCTCGTCGTTCACCGACGAGCCCGTGATCAATGACGAAGTGAACGACAAATCCGTGGTCGTGTTCAGCAAGCAGGGGACGCTCTCGGCCCTCGACAAGGGTGTTATCGCCGAGTCGCGTGAGATTCCTTCGGCCGCGGCGTATTCACGCGAGCTCGATGGCAAGACCCTGAGCTTTGAAGCACGAGACGGCGCCATCGTCGACAAGGAAACCAGCTCGCAATGGAACCTTTTCGGTCAGGCCGTGAATGGTCCATTGCAGGGCAAGCAACTCGCCACGGTGAAGAGCGGCGTCCACTTTGCGTTTGCGTGGCTGGCGTTCAATCCCGAGTCGGAGGTCTACGTAGCTGAGGACTGAGGACTGAGGACAGAGAACTGATGACAGACGACCGACAACGGCGGCTTCGATCCAGTCAGTCCTCAGTCCTCTGTCGTCCGTCTTCTGTCAATGCAGCGCACTCAACAGCTTACTGCGATAGCGGCTGACCAACTCGCCCTTGCCGCCGAGGATTTCGAAAACCGCCAGCAAGCCCTTGCGCGCGGCGCCATCCCTGAAATTGCGGTCTTTTTGCACGATTGCCAACAGCTGGTCCATGCCGGTTTCATACTCGCTGTTGATGATGCTATGTGCGCTCAGGGTGTACAGCGTGTGCAGGTCGCCTGGGTTGTCGCTTAGCCGCTGCTCCAGCTTGGCGCGGTCCGGCTCTTCGCCGGCGATGCGTGAGAACTCCATGTGACCCAACAGGCCGGCGACCTCCGGCCGTTCGCGGACGTGTGCCGGAAGCTCGTCGAGTATTTCCGCCGCGCGCGCCGCATTGCCGGTGAGCAGCAGCGCCCTGGCGAGTGTTATCTTGACGTCGACATCGGCCGGATCGACCGCTGAAGCCTGTTCCAGCAGCGGCAAGGCGCCCGCGGCGTCCCCATCCGCGAGGAGGCGGGCCGCCTGGTCAGCGGGGCTGGCTTCGGGCGCTTCGATATGCCGGTCCAGGATTTCGCGGACTGCCGATTCGGGCTGCGCGCCAGTAAAGTGATCCGCAACCTGACCATCCTTGAACAGCACGACGGTCGGCAGACTCCTGATGCCCAAGGTAGCCGCCAGCGCTTGCTCCTGATCCGCATTGACCTTCGCCAGCACGAACTTTCCCTGATACTCGTCGACGAGTTTGTCGAGCACCGGCATGAGCGCATGGCACGGGGCACACCAGTCCGCCCAGAAATCAACGAGCACCGGTGTCTGCGCGGAAGCGGCAATCACGCGCTCCTGAAAGTCCGCCTGCGTGGCGTTGAAGACAAAGGCTGATTCGTTCATGTGTGTTGAGCTAGCTTGCAGATTGCGGGCGCTACTATATCAGGCCGCCGCGCAAACGGCAGCCGCCTTGCTACGTTGCAACGAGCGGAAAGGTCGCGCTGAAGGCAACACCGCTTCGATTTGCAAGGTTCTCCGCACGCAGCGAACCGCCGTGAAACTCTACGATCAGCCGCGAGATGTACAGACCCAGACCAAGATGTGGCCGCGACTCGTCCCGGTTTGCGCGCAGCGACACCAGAGAGTCGAACAGACGGCCGCGCATTTGCTCGGGCAACGGCTCGCCTTCGTTGCTGACCGAAAGCTCTGCCGCCGTGCCGCTGCGGTGCAGGCTGATTGCGATGTGGCCCTGCTCCGGGGAGAAGTCGACTGCGTTGTCCACCAGCTTGTCGAGCAACTGTGCGATCAGCTCCGGGACGCCGGTGATTTTGCAGTCAGACTCATCGAACAGCGATTCGATGTGCCGGTTTGAATAGACGTCTTTGTAGGCCTCAGCGCAGCCGGACACCACGTCGCGCAGCGCGAAGTGTTCCTGCTCGGCGTTTTTTACGGCTTGCTCGACGCGCGAGGCCTCGCTCATGGCGTTGATGATAGCGTTGAGGCGCCGTGTGCCCGCCTGCGCGCGGTCGGCGTAGGTTTTCGCTGTGTGGGTCAAGGGTTCGCTGCGGAGGTTATCGATCGAGGATTGCACGATGGCCAGCGGTGTGCGCAACTCGTGCGAGAGCTTGCTCGCAAGCGAGCGCAGGTAATCTGTGTACTCGCGCAAGTCGCGTAGCAGGGACGCATAGCTGCGCGACAGGTCGCCGAGCTCGTCGCGTGATTTCGCGAGCGGCAGGTCATCCTTTATGTGGCCTTCGGCGCTTATCGCATGCTCCGCCGCGTCTCGCAGTTTGCGGATACGCAGTGACAGATAGGTCGCATACGCAAGCAGCACGAGCGTGACGGCGATCATCGCGGCGAGCGTGAGGTTGAACAGACGCGTTACCGCCTGGCCTGTGAACAGGGCAATGGCGCCGGCGGTTTCCTCGGCGACGGCCACGCCGATCACGTTACCATCGCGACGCACGGGGTAGGCGGCAGAGACGATTGCCCGCTCTCGATAGTTCGTGCGCCACCATTTGCTAGCCGCCTGGCCAGCGAGCGCGCTGTCGATTTCCGGCCCACTCAGGCGCGGCATGCGGCTCACGCGTTTACTGATGTCGTCGCTGGGGGAGGTGAGCAGCAGGCCGTACAGACCCGCAAGCCAGGTGCCGTGCACGGTGGTGCTGGTCGAAGTGCCGACATTGAGCTGGCCGGCGCGTGCGCGTACGAACCCCTGTGCGTCCAGCGCCCAGAGCCTTTGATTGGCGCTGGCCATCGCGGCCAGCCGGGCTCCCAGTTCGGTGCGGGAAACGATGATTCGCGCGGAACCGCGCGTGCCGCCGATGTGCGCTGCGCTGCCGGCAACGTCACTGTCGAAGACGTCGATGGCGAGCCCGCCACGCGCCCACGCCATTGGGACACGAAATTCGACGTTGTATCCGGACACGGTTTCTTGCCATTCTCCGCGTACCCGGGGTTCTTTGCGAAAGCCCCCGTCTGCTTGCCGAATTTGCCCAGCCAGCCAGCCGGGGGCTGAGGTCACGAGCAAGATTTTTCCGTCTGGCGCGGGTGAGTCGCTTTGAAAAGACAGCGCGATGTGGTCGGTGGTCTCCGGCGCATGGCCCGGCCGTTGGTAAATCGTGCGTTCGTCGTCGACTCGAACAAGCAGCAGCAGATGGCTGCCGTCGTTCACCGCAGTGAGGCTGGCGGTGTCGCCCAGCGATCGCGCCCAGTGCAGCAGGCTTTGCCAGTCGTCATCGTAACCGTCCAATGAGATCGGGGACACCGGATCGTGCGCATATATAGGAGTATGGGCAGGCGCTGTTCTTCCGGACAACTCTTGCGCGGCCAGCCCCGCGGCGGCCTGCGCCGTGGCCAGCGTAGCGGCTTCCTGGCTGTTGCGCATGACGACTTCCATCTCGCGAATGAACTGACATCCGCCCCAGGGAATGACGAGCACAACGAGACCGAGTAGCAGAAGTTGGGTCTTCAGACGCATGGGAAGGCTGTCCGGCGGCTGACTCTGCGCCGATACATTATCAATGTGAAGACTTCTGGCGCCATCGGTAGCCTGCCCCGTACACCGTCTCGATCGCGTCGAACGACGGGTCGATGGCCTGAAATTTTCTGCGCATGCGTTTGATATGCGACGTGATTGTCTGGTCATCGACGACGATGTTCGCCTCGCGCATGAGCTGCTCGCGGTTTTTTACATGGCCCGGGTAGCGCGCCAGGTTGTGCGCCAGCCAGAATTCCGTAATCGTCAGATCCACGTCCTCGTCCTGCCAGCGAGCGGTGAGACGCTCGGGGTCGAGCTCGAGTGCCCCGTGCGTGATGAGTTGTTGCGGATCAGGCCGGTGCTTCATCGCATCTGCACGCCGGAACAGCGCGGCGATGCGCGCCAGCAGATGCGGCAGGCTGATGTCCTTGGTCAGATAGTCATCGGCGCCCAGACGCAGACCCGAAACGGCGTCGAGGTCGCTGTCGCGCGCGGTCAGGAAAATAATCGGCAATGAGGCCGACAGCGCCCTGACTTCGCGGCAGAGATCGAAACCGCCCTCGATCTCGTCTTGCAGTCCAACGTCGACGATGAGCAGTTCCGGCAGGCGGTTACGAAACGCGGTAATTGCGCTGTGGCGCTCCGCGTACGATTCCACCTTGTAGCCGTGACGCGTCAACACCTCGGCGTAGTTCTGCCGGATCAATGGTTCGTCTTCGACAAGTGCTATTAAGCGTGCCATTTCGCTTTGCTGCAATCAGTTGCTTTCGCCATCACTTTGCCACATTCGGCCGGCGTCTCGCCACAGTGTGACCTGCCTGAAGCCGTATTGGAGTTGTGTAATGGACGCTCCGGCGCCGAATAGGATGTCATTTCGCCACGGACGGTGCGCTGGACCAAACGGAGATCAATCATGCCCAAGTGCTATGCATTCAGGCGCGCCTGGCGCCGCTTGTCCCGCGCCCCAGGCCATCGCAACGGCGTGGACGACGTGCGGTGCTCACAGCGGGTCGAAC
>JBPCXK010000251.1:0-7754 GCA_051008635.1 Gammaproteobacteria bacterium | reverse complement strand
AACGAGCCTTGCGACGATTGCACGTTGCAACTCATTCAGGTCATGGAAGACCGCGATCCGCCGACCAACTACTATTCCTGCGCCGATGTCGTGCTGCAGGCAGCGCCCGGCGGCGATCCCAACGACGTTACGCCGCCCGCGGATGTGGCCGGTGTTACCGCAGCTCCCGGTGACACCCAGGTCGGCCTCGCCTGGAGTAATCCCGTGGCCGATTTCTTTCAGGTATTGATCCTGCAGAGCAGCGAGGTCATTGATGCGACCCCTGGTACCGATGCGCAATATGCGGTCGGCGATACACTCGGTGATGCTACCGTCATCTACAGCGGCAACAACAGCAGCCTGAACGTCGCAGAACTCACTAACGGCGAAGAGTACAACTTCAGGCTAATCGCCTTCGACGCCGGTTTGAACTACGCGCCGGGAGTCGCCACCAGCGCGAGCCTGCCGGCCAATCCCGCCAATCAGCCACCCACGGTCACGCTGTTGGCGGAGCAGGCAACACAAGATGTCGACGGCCAGATCTCGTTGGCCGATGGCCCCGTTATCGTGCAGGCAAGTGTCAGCGATCCCAATCCCGCTAACCAACATCAGTATGACTGGAGCGCCAGTGACGCCCGCCTGACGGATCTGGATCAGTCCGAAACGACCTTTACGTTCGAGCCCGCCAATCTGGCGCCGGACGATTACGCGATCAGTGTCACGGTGACGGACGACGGCGACCCGGCGCTCAGCGGCTCCAAATCCGCAACGTTTACGGCGGTTCAGCCTGCGACGACAGCGCCACAACCCGCCCCGGCTACGCCGCCGGCCCCGGCGCCCACGGGCGGCTCTTCGGGCGGGGGTGGCGGTGGCAGTGTCGCCGTACTATCGTTGCTGGCGATGTTCCTGGTCGCGCTGCTGTTTTGCCTTCGCGGCAAAGCGCAGCCAGTAAGGGCAGGCCGTGGCAAGCGGTGATCACGATAGCCGCTCGCTTGCTGTCGCGAGCGTGGACCCGCGTCAGAAGCGCAGGCTGGCAATGACGCCGAAGCTGTTGCCGTCGACGTCGACACCGCCAGCCGAATACTCGATGGAGGTAAAGCGCGCGCCCAGATCGATGTACGGGCCGACCGCCACATCAGCCTGGACGACAAACCCTAACGCATCATCGAATTCCAGATCCACGCTACCGGCAAAGCCTTCGCCGTCGAGCGTCGGGTTGATGTGGTAAGTGGCGCCGCCGCCGAAGCGCCAATATCCGAGCGAATAGAACTGCAGCAGCTCGAGCGGATAGCGTTCCCACTCCACCTCTCCGTTGACCGCGTCAGCGCGGTCGAACTCCCACCCGATGCTGACTTCAGTACGCAGCGCCTCGTTTGCGGGTGAGGTCGGAAAATCCAGCCCGGCGGCCAGATGAATCAGCTCGCCTGCCTGAATGTCCTCGGTGCTACCGTCCGTGAAGGCGACCTCGATAAGATCGTCGCCGCCGAAATCGGCACCCGTCCTCAATATGAAATTAACCCCGTGAGCGTGGGCTGTCGGTATCAGAGACAACGCGGACACGCCATACACTACCGCCGTTGCCGCAATAACGGATTTGCAAGATCTTGTTGACATTGGATAACTTCCCGGTTGCTTGTCGCAGTCTGGACGGGCTGCGATCTGGTGCGTCCGCTGACAGACAGGCATACGAAGCGTCTCTTTTCTTTGTCAGTTTCAGGCCCGGTCGCGCATTTATGCACAGCCCAACTCTCGCGCATTGTGCGTGCCGCAAACTTAACCCTGCATTAACAACTGGCGCAGATCGATGACCGCCGCGTTCGCGCGCGAGACGTAGGACGCCATGACCAACGAATGGTTAGCGACGAAGCCGAAGCCGCCGCCGTTGAGAATCATCGGGCTCCATATCGTCCCCTGACTGGCCTCCAGCTCGCGGATAATCTGCCGCAGGCTGACTACCGCGTTTTTCTTCTGCAACGTCTGATTGAAATCGATCTCGACCGCTTTCAGAAAGTGAATCAGCGCCCAGGTCATGCCCCGTGCCTCGTAGAACACGTCGTCGATTTGCATCCAGGGCGTTTTGACCACGAGCTGCGACGGCGTTTCGGTAGATTGCTCTGCATTTTCCTCGCCGGCGAGATCGGTGTTCAAGCGGCTTTGGCCGACGGCCGCGGTCAGGCGTTGTGAGAGCGAGCCCAGGCGTTTCTCGACCAGGCCGAGCCATTCCTGCAGGTTGTCTGCGCGAGCGTAGAATTGCGCGTTGCGCTGATTGCTGTCGGTGAGTCGGGCCAGATAACGTTCGAGCGCGTCGAGGCCGGTTTGATATTCGCTCTCGGTGGCGGGAAACATCCACGAGTCGTTGGAGAAATTGAACTGTGGCTCGGTGATGATCAGATCCTCGTCCTCGACCGATTGTGTTTGCGAACGGCTGAAATCGTTGCGCAATGCGCGCGCCAGGTCGCGCATCTGCACCAGCACGCCAAACTCCCAGTTGGGCATGTTGTCGAGAAAAGCGCCTGGTGGCATGATGTCGTTGCTGAGATAGCCGCCCGGTTTGTTCAGTAATGTGTTGGCCGCGTGGCTCAACGCCGAGGTCGTCGCAAAGCCGGTGACGGATGATGTCCGCGCCCCGGCGGGCTCGCCCAGACCAGGCTCCCGGCTCCAGTACATACCGAGCAGACTTAACAAAATCACCAGCGTGATGAGTATCACTGCGATCTTCCACAGCCAGCCGTGGCCGCGCCAGTTGCTTGGATTGTAGGTGTTGGCGAGGCGTTTGACGCCGTTTGTGAGTCTCATGGGGGCGATTTGCTAATGAGGGCGGAAGGGGTATTGTAATGATGTTCCCACATCCGTGTCGCCGGCATCCCGGCATTGTCCAAGAGATGAGCAATGAAATGGCTTAAACGCATCCTCGCGGCGGTCGTCATCATCGTGCTGCTGCTCGCCATCGGCATCGGTATTTTCGTCGCCACCGTCGATCCCAATGACTACAAGGAAGAAATCGTCGCCGCCGTCGACCAGGCAACCGGACGCCAGCTCACGCTGACGGGCGACATCGCGCTGTCGATTTTCCCGCGGCTGGGACTGCGACTGGGCGAGGCGCGCCTGAGTAACGCCGAAGGATTTGGCGATAAGCCATTCGCGAGCGTCGAAGGCGTTGACGTCGGCGTGGCGCTGATGCCCCTACTCAAGAAGCAGGTGCGGGCCGACAAGGTAGTGCTCAAGGGTTTGCAGCTCGATCTGCAAACAGATCCGCAGGGCGTCACGAACTGGGATGATCTGATGGCCAGGTTCGGCGGCGAGGGCGAAGCCGCGGCGCCGAAGGAGCCTGCGGTCACGGGCGACGCGTCGGATGTTGCGGTGGCGATCGGTGGCATTGAAATCGACAATGCCAGCCTGAGCTGGAAGGACGCACAGGCGGGCACGGACGTCACGGTGTCGCCGCTGAACCTCAAGACCGGTGAGCTCGAGCCTGGCAAACCGTTCGACCTCGACCTCAGTTTGACCACAAAACTCGCGGAGCCGGCGGTCGATGCAGACATCAGGCTGGTGAGCAATATTGCGCCCGACCTGGACGCTCGGCGCGTGACGCTCAGTGGCGTTAAGCTGCAAGTCAACGCAAGCGGCGCTGGGATCCCGAACACGGATCTGGTGTTGACAGCCAACGCCGAGATGGATCTGCAAACACAGCGCGCGCAACTCACTGACGTTGATTTGCAGGTCGATGCCAGCGGTGGCGGCATGCCCACCGCCGAAGTGAATCTGAAGACCAGCGCTGCTCTCGATCTGCAGGCCCAAAAAGGCAAGCTCGCCGGGTTCACGCTCGATGTAACGGCGACCGGCGAGGACATTCCGGACACGACCGCGAAATTACAGGGCGACGTCACGCTCGATCTGGCGGCGCAGCGTTACGAAATACCCAACCTTTCCGCGGACGTGAAGACGACCGGCGGCGACATGCCAGAAACCGCCGCTAATCTTCAAGCCAGGGCCAGCGCAGACCTGACGGCGCAACGTTATCAACTCGGTGACGCCGTGTTAAAGGTGCGAGCGGCCGGCGAGGGTTTGCCGCAGGATGGGGTTACTGCGGATCTCAAAACCAATATCGCCGCCGACCTCAACGCCGGCACTGTCGATGTGACGCCGCTGAATTTACAGGCGCTCGATCTGACGCTCGACGGCGAAATCCGCGCAAGCGACGTCATGACGCAAGCGAAGCTGTCCGGCGGGCTCAAGAGCAGCACCTTCAATCCACGCAAATTGATGCAGGCGTTCGCGATCGAAGCGCCCGTGACGACGGACCCGAACGTGCTGAGCAAGGCGGCGTTGAATATTGCCTTCAAGGCGACGGACAACGGCACGGACGTGCCTGGCATCGACATCACACTCGACGACACGAAGATCTCCGGCAAGGCCGCGGTGCAGGACTTCACCAAGCCGAAGATCGGCTTCCAGCTCGCAATCGATCAGATCGACCTCGACCGTTACACAGCGCCAGCGGACCCTGACGCTCCCGCCGCTGAGCCGGGTGAGGGCGATGCGCCAAGCGACGACAGCCTGAATCTGCCGGTAGATACGCTGCGCAGCCTGAACGTCAACGGACAACTCGATATCGGGCAGCTCAAGGTTTCGGGCTTGCGGCTGCGCAACGTCAAAGCGACACTCTCCGCGCAAGACGGATTGGTCCAACTCAGCCCGTTCACGCTGGCCGCCTACCAGGGACGATTCGAGGGTGGAGGCAGTGTCGACGTGCGCCAGGACACACCGCAGATCAACATCGAATCCAACCTCAAGGGACTGGAGATCAGCGGATTCATCAAGGATTTGCTGGGTGAGGAAAGCAGTTACATCCGCGGGCTGTCCGATCTCGGTTTCAAGCTCACAACCAGCGGCGACAAGATTTCCACGCTCAAGCAACAACTCGACGGCTCCATCCGTCTCGGCGCTAGCGACGGGGCCTTGCAGGACGCGGAACTTGCCCGCAAAGTCGAAGCGGTAGCGGCGCTACTGCAGGGCCGCAAGCCCGCGGCCACAGGTGAGGAGCTGGTGTTCAAGATCCTGGATGGCGCCGCGCAGATCGAGAACGGCGTGCTCAAGAACGAAAATCTCAAGCTCATCACGCCGATTATCGTCGCCAAAGGGGAAGGTGCTGCGGACTTACCCCAGTCGCAGGTGGATTATCGGATGGGCATCGGCCTTGCAACCAGCGAGGGCGGGGCCAAAGGCGGCGTGTATGTTCCTATCAGGATCACTGGCGCGTTCGACAACCTCAGCTACAAACTGGACCTGGAAGCGGCGGCCAAGGAGCGCCTGAAGCTGGAGCTCGATGACCAAAAAGCGAAACTGGAAGCCAGGGCCGAAGAGGAACAAGAGAAGCTGAGACTCAAAGCCGAAGAAGAGAGACAAAAACTGGAACAAAAGGCGGAGGCTAAAAAGGAAGAGCTACAACAAAAGCTGGAGCAAGAGACCCAGGAGAAGACAGAGGAGTTGCAAGACAAGCTCAAGGAAAAGCTCAAGGACAAGTTGAAGTTGTTTTAGTGGCGCTGTACACACAGCATCGTCAGTCCGGAAAGCGCTTTTGGCGCTTATCCGGTATCCAGTGACCACAGTAGGCGAGCGTTGCTCCCGCTCAGCGGTGGGATATCTTCAAATGGTATCGGCGCCCACCCGCGATTTCAGTGCACGCTTGTTGGGCTGGTACGAGCGACACGGCCGCAAAAACCTTCCCTGGCAACAGCCAGCGACCCCCTATCGCGTATGGGTCTCCGAAATAATGCTCCAGCAAACGCAGGTCGCAACGGTCATTCCTTATTTCGAAAGATTCATCAAGCGATTCCCCGACGCGCTCAGTCTTGCCGGCGCCGAGCTGGACGATGTGCTGCGGCACTGGTCCGGACTCGGCTATTACGCGCGCGCCAGAAACATGCACAAGGCAGCCGTGCTCATTCGCGAAACGCACGCCGGAGAGTTGCCACAAGATATCGACGCGCTCACGGCCTTGCCCGGCATAGGCCGGTCGACGGCCGGCGCAATACTGTCGCTTGCCAGCGGTAAGCGCGAGCCGATACTCGACGGCAATGTGAAGCGGGTGCTGGCGCGGCATTGCGCCATCGACGGCTGGTCGAGCGCTGCAACCAGGAAGCTTTGGGAGCTGGCTGAACACTTCACGCCGCATGATCGGGTCGCCAACTACACACAGGCCATCATGGATCTGGGCGCAACCGTGTGCCTGCGCCGCAGTCCGCGCTGCGACGTTTGCCCGGTGAGCGAGTGTTGCGTCGCTCGACAGCAAGGACGTCAGCACGAGCTGCCGACACGCAAGCCGGGCAAACCGTTGCCGGTCAGAGAGACATTCATGCTGATGGCCGTAAACGACGTTGGTGAAGTCCTGCTCGAACGCCGTCCGCCACAAGGCATCTGGGGGGGTCTGCTGAGCTTCCCGGAGCTTGCAGATGAGAAGGAATGTGTCGACTGGTGTGAGCGCAGTGTTGGCGTCCCGCCCGAACGGCTCGAATGCTGGCCCCAGGTGACGCACTCCTTTACACACTTCCAGTTGCGCATCACGCCGGTGCGGATCGGCGCCGCTCGCAAAGACCTGGTGATGGATGGCGACCGCTGGGTCTGGTATAACGTGGCCTCCCCGCAGGGCGGGTTGGCGGCGCCGGTAGAGCGGCTGCTGAGTAGATTGATGAGCGATGAAGCACGGCGGCGAACCCGAGCTGCCCGGCCGAATGAAGTTGAGGAGAACGTATGACACGCATGGTGAACTGCATCAAACTGGGCAAAGAGGCGGAAGGTCTGGATTTCGCACCCTATCCCGGCGAGCTGGGCAAGCGGATTTACGAGAACGTGTGCAAAGAGGCATGGCAAGCCTGGCTCGGCCACCAGACCATGCTCATCAACGAATACCGCCTCACCCCGGTCGAGCCGCAGGCGCGCAAGTTCTTGGAAGAAGAGATGGAGAAGTACTTCTTCGGTGAAGGCTCGAAAGTACCGGATGAATTCGTCACGCCGGAATCCTGAACCACTCGCCGGGATCGGCTTGACTGCGGCATCGGCGACCGTTTAAATATCCGCGCTTTTTGCAACCCCAAAGTACGGCCAGGTAGCTCAGTCGGTAGAGCAGTGGACTGAAAATCCTCGTGTCGGTGGTTCGATTCCGCCCCTGGCCACCAATTTTTTCAGTTAATTACAATCAAACTTAGTCGGTTGGATTCGTCCGGGTGTGCCAGCACTGTACCCTCAAGACGCTGTGCCGCTTCTTTCAGATGCTCCCCGGCCAAGTGTGCATAACGCAACACCATTTCAAACGATGACCAACCACCAAGTTCCATGAGCTCTTGCAAGCTCGTTCCTCGTTGTACGTGCAAGGACGCCCAGGTATGGCGCAGATCGTGCCACCGGAAGTCGCGAATACCAGCACGCTGTAACGCTTTCTGCCACGCCTTGGTACTGGTTCGGTTAACATCGTTCGGTTAAATGAGTCTGGTCGGGTTCGATGTCGATCGAAAACGATGCGAGCGTCAAGGTGGCGAAATTTCGTCTGAGCCGTTTTCACGAGGTGCCCTATACCTTAGGTACCCGCAATGTTGATGTTTGATCATTTGCGCTTATAGGCGGCTTCCTGTGCGGTCGATAGGAGACGACGTCTACATTTGTACGGCTTTTTGGGAGTCACGGCATATGATACGTTTACTTCCCTGATTTACAGGGCAACTCGAAATGGCTAACAGGAAAACAATCTTCATAGCGTTTGCCATGGAGGATGTGCGAAT
>JBPCXK010000250.1:0-3075 GCA_051008635.1 Gammaproteobacteria bacterium | reverse complement strand
CGTGCATCGCGCCGGAAAGCGCTCTCGCGGCGCATGATGCCGTACAGCCAGGTGGCGTCCAGTTTTTGTTTTCGAGCTGCCTGTAGCACCTCATCACGGTAAGGGGTCGGGAAACGCACCTCCAGCGCGTTGAAGGCGTTGGCCTTCGAAGCGGTGAGGATTGCCGCTGCGTGCCATCCCCACTTGTGCGCGAGAATCGTGGCCTGCTGCTGTTGTTGTTGATCGAGCTTTCCGAGTGCGCCGTTCCACTCGCGCGTGGCGTCGCTCGTCTGATCGACATAAAACAACTCGCGCGCACGCATGATGTCCGGGCGTTGCAAGAGCTTCGCCGCGAGCTCAGGGTTTCGCACCAGCGGTCGGTGCTGCATGGAATAGGGAAGGTCGAGCCGGTCCGCGGCCAGAAAGCCGTGATAGTCACGCTCTTGCGCCAGGTCCCGGTAGATGCGCCGCGCCAACGCCTGTTTGCCGTTTTCGGCATACGCGCGGGCCAGCCAATAGCGCCATTCGTTTTTCTCGCGATCCTCGGGATCGAGTGCATTCACCAGGGCTGGAACCTGCGCCCAGTTTTGCGTGCGCAAAGCGCTGCGCACGCGCCATATGCGAACTCCCTGGTCAGCAGCTTCCGGCGACAGCGCTTCGAGCCATTCGAGCCCGGCTGGGTGATGCCGGTAAGCCGCCAGCAACGCCAGCTCCTGTTCCACCTCGTCGCGTTGTTCGGCGGGAAAGGCGTAACGACGCCTGACCTCCAGCCACCGCGCACGGGCGGTGTCGATGTCATTCTCAGCGATGCGACGAATGGCGTGACTGACAATCAGCCGCGCCAGGTCGTTGTCGCCGCGCAGCGCTTTGTGCGTAAAAGCCGTGGCTGGTTGAGTATGCACGCGCGTCCACAATGTCGTCCATTCGCGAATGGGCGCATCGGTTTCTTTGGCGAGAAAGGTCGCGAGTGTGGTTTCGCCTGCTTGCATCGCCAGCACGATGCGTTTCCAGAGGAGTTCACGCGTGAGCGCGCCGCGTTGTTTGAGCCAATCGAACAAGCGGTCACAGGCTGGGGGGCGCGATTTACCGCTCAGCCACAAGGCCTTTGCGCGTTCTTCGACCCCGCCGGGCTGGCCTGACCGGATGAGGGCGCGTTCGTGATAACAAACGAGCTCGATGTCCCCGCGGCCGTCGTAGACATCGAGGAATTTACGCCAGCGGTTGGCGCGCGCCAACTGCGGCAACCACTTGCGGAGCAACCGTTTTGCCAGCGGTGTGTCTTTGTAGTCGTCCAGAAACTTTTCGATTTCTGTGTCTGGTGCGGACGCGAGGCGCCGCCGCAGATCCTCCAACAGCAAATAGGGGTAAAGGGGATAGTCGGCGAGTGACCGCGTGAGCGTTTGGAACCGCCGTTGGTTGCCCGCACCCACCGCCGCGAGTGCCTGCTTGTAAGCGGCGCGCTGTTCTTCGCGTTCGTCTGCGCCGAGCGGCGGCAGAAACAGTAGGGATGCGACGACGAGCAGTGCGGAACGGTGTAGATGCCTCGATGTGCCCATCAACAGCGCTTTATCCAGGCAGGCTGGTGAAAAGCCGCGTCACCGACACGTCTGACGAAACGAATGTAGTCAGCAATGGGCATGCGCGTGTCAGTCCTGTTCCGCTTTGACGGCTTTCATCGCCTCGCCCCAGGTCTCTTGTTCGCAACTGTATTTGACCTGATCGGTCTGGTTCAGCTTCACCGGGATGCCGAGACTGATGATACCCGCGCCGCCAAGGGTCAACTCTTCGCGTCTGAGGAACATGTCGTCACCGTGCTCCGTGCGCACGAAAGTGCCGTTGCGGCTGGTGTCGGTCAACACGAATTTGTCGCGGCGGTGTCTGATGACGAAATGTTCGCGCGAGGCGGGTTCGGTCGTGATGACCATATCGCAATGCGGGTCGCGGCCCACTACGAAACGCGGGGCAAACGCGGGTATTTCGGCGACCTCGCCGTTGTAATCAAGCGTCAGGTGAACGAGCTTCACGTCGAAGTCCGTGGTGCTGGGTTCCCAGACGTCGGTGTCGTCGTCTTCGGCACCGTAGTCGATGTCATAGATCGTTATGGGTTGCCGCCGCCCCCTGACCGTCACTGTGTCGAATTTTCTCGCCGACTTGGCGAGGTTGGGGGAAAGCTGTGCAACCGTTTCTTCAGTCGTGATGATTTCTCCCGGCTTGGCGACCGACGCCACACGGGCCGCGACGTTGACGGCGTCGCCGAAGATATCGCGGTCTTCCCAGATGGCGTCACCGTAATGCACACCAACACGCACGGACAGGGGCACAGTGACGATCGTCATTTCGTCGCGCACCGCGTCCTGGATGCGGCATGCCGCACGCACGGCGTCTTCCGCGGTGGGAAAGCGGCAAAGCACCTCGTCGCCAATGGTTTTGACAACCATGCCGTTCTGACCCTCGGTAACCTTGGACATGCATTTTACGCACTGGCGAATACTCTCCTGCGCCTTCTGGTCGCCCAGCACGTCATAGAGGCGTGTGCTGTCCGCAACGTCGGCGAACAATATCGCGCAGGTTATGTCTTCCTTTGTCGTCATCTGAGCTGATTGTGCCGTTGCTGTTAGCCCTCGCCCATGACAGCGTTGCCTCAGGCAGGGTACGCTGTGTCGATTCTAACGAATTCTTGCCTGCATTTCTCAACAAGCGGGCGGGCCCATGGACCGATGGCATTCACTATTTCGACGCAAAAGACCGGGTTTGCCGCGATGCAGCTGCCGCGGGCGCAGCCCGCGCCGCTCGCTGAAGGGGTAATCCGTTGCCGGCCTGAGGACTTTCAGGTCGAGGAGATCGGCGCCGTCGACCCGACCGGAGAGGGCGAGCATGTATGGTTGCAAGTGCGCAAACAGGGATGCAACACCGAGCAGGTAGCGCGCGCCCTTGCCGCGGGCGCTGGTGTTCCGGGCAAGGACATCGGCTTCGCCGGGCTCAAAGACCGTCACGCGATCGCGACACAGTGGTTTAGCGTGCGGCTCGCAGGTCGTACCGCACCGGAGTGGCAGACCTGCATGCCGCACGGTTGTGAAGTCGTATGCAGCGTCAGGC
>JBPCXK010000249.1:0-2536 GCA_051008635.1 Gammaproteobacteria bacterium | reverse complement strand
CCATCGAATCGACCTACCGGCATTTCGAAGGGCGCGCGCGCATGAGTTTCGGCTGGGGCACGAATCTCACAAACGACTTTCGCGATTGCGCGCCCGTCAAAAACAATCAGCTTCGCGCCATCTCGCTGGTGTGCAAGGTAACCGAAGCGAACGGCAGACCGACGGTGAAGTTCTCCGACAACCTGGAAAAAGCATCGGGACCGGAATCCGAACTCCAGCGCTATCTCAACGTGTTTGGTGCAAAGGACCTGACGCGGAAGGAAGTCGTCGTTTGAGCAAGGCCCATGACGACCGTAGGTTGGGTTGAGCGCAGCGATACGTCGATTCAAGCCACATCATGGTGGGTATCGTCTCGGGGCTCCTCAACCCGCCCTGCGCCTGGATCCCGGATAAATGCTAACGCATTTTCCGGGATGACGTAGTGAGGTTGCCGTTATAAAGGGAGCAACGTGTCGCCCGGACTTGATCCGAGGCGCCATCCGGGATCCGGCCGCCTATGAGGTGCCGGCTCAGTTAGACGGATTTTCCGAGAGCCAGCGCATCATACCGCTGACGTTCATCTGTAGTCCTTTTTCGTAGTTGCCCCAGTCCTTGTATTTCGACATGTCGATGGCCGCAGTAACCTCGGCCTCGTTTTTTCCGCCTTTCATCGCTTCCCTGACCTGGTCGCGTAATGTCTCGACGTATACGCGCATATCCGTCACGTCTTGTTTGACGCCAAGCACACTGTGGCCAGGCGCCAGAACATCAAAATCAAGCGCCTCTACTGCTTTGAGTTGTCCGATGAGGCCGTTGATGTCGGTGCGCGGAAAGTCACGCCACGGCAATCTCTTTGGTGACACAGCATCGACTACGAAAGCGACATTCTCCGGCCTGACAACCATGGCTATCAGGTCGTCCGCATGACCTTCGCCCAGATACGTGAGCTCGATCGTCTTGCCACCGAATTCAATGGTTTTCTCGCCTGTGAAGGTCTCGTCGGGAGTCGCCGTTTTCACATCGCCTGCCTCGACGTGAGGAGTGAAGTTGGCGTGAGCGACAACTGTCGCCGTATCTTCAAAAACTTCGCCGCCGGAGGCGTGATCCTGATGATGATGACTCATGATGAGGTACTTCACGTCTTTGCCGAAGCGTTTGGTCAATTCCGCTTCCAGCCAGGCGGCCGCTTCTGCATTGATCGGATCGGTCGCGACAATGCCGTCGGGGGTGTCGACAACGATCGCGTAGTGAAAGTTGTTTTGAAATCGATAGACGTCGCCCTTTATTTGCGTGATCTCACGAGTGCCCATCTGGGCAAGCACGCTGGTCGTCACGACGCCGGCGACGACACAAATGGCGGCGAAAAAGCGCATTAGTTGATAGATCATGTGGTGAGCTCCTATAACGCGACTGAGTTTAACGATTGTGCCGGAAAGATTATATGGAGACGACAACGGTGATTCCAGGCTGGACGAAAAAGGTAGACGCCCCGCCACGTCACCAGCCCGGGTATCAAGACTGTCCGCACGCGAAGTTTGAAGTATTACGGTCAGCTATTGCCGCGCGCGGCCTGCGTCGCCTCGCGATCTATCCTGTCGTCTTCATCGACGACAACGCGGTAGTCGTCGCGAGCCGCATCGCGGGTCACCAGACCGTTCTGTACGTCGCGTTGAACCTGTTCCGGCTCGCGCGTGAGCGGATCGCCGTAACCGCCGCCGCCGGGCATTTCCATGATCAGCCTGTCGCCTGCTGGAATGGCCTGCCTGCCTTTCGCTTTTAACGTTCTGCCTGATTTCAGGTAAACCCGGCCGTTCACCCCTGCCCTGCCGCCGTTGCGCCCGCGCGGCGGATACTTGACCCGGTCGAACATCGACGAGAATGCGAACGGCGCGGCTTCCGCGTTGCTGATTTCCATGACCTGCCCCAGCCCGCCACGATGGCGGCCGGCGCCGCCGGAGTCGGTGCGGTACTCCTTGCGCCAGACAATGATCGGCGCTATTGCCTCGTTGATTTCCACCGGCGTGTTGCGTACTCCGGACGGAAACGCGGTGGCTGACAGGCCGTCGCCCGCCCGGCGGGCACCCGTACCGCCGCTGTGGAACAACGTTACTGTAAAAGGCGTGGCGCTAAAGCGCCCGGCGACGCCATGACCGCCGTAGAGCACGGGGTTCCACAAGCACGATGTGCCTTCCGCGGGCGCGATGCCGTCGACCGCCTGCTGCAGGCACCCGAGCACCACGTCGGGCAGCATTTGGCCGATGGCGTGGCGTGCGGCCACCGCGCAGGGGTGCGTTGCGTTGAGAATCGAGCCCTCGGGTGCAGTGACGCGCACGGGCGCGAGCGAGCCCGCGTTGTTGGGCACGTCCGGCCCGACGACGCAGCGCACACCAAACGAGGCGTAGGCTTGCGTGTATGAAACGGGTACGTTGATGCCGAATGACGAGACCGGCGAGGTGCCGGTGAAGTCGATGTCGATACCGTCGTCGGCAATCGTCAGCGCGGCGACAAGATCGACATCTTCTTCGTAACCGTCGATGCGCATGCTGTTGTGAAAGAC
>JBPCXK010000248.1:0-7861 GCA_051008635.1 Gammaproteobacteria bacterium | reverse complement strand
TTTCTCACCAGGCCGGACCTCATTAGTGGGAACAACTATGATATTCAACATCTTGGCCTCTATGTAAAGGTGGTAGCGGTGCGACACACTGTCCTATTTGGTTTTTGGAACAAGCAGGCTGCGCATCTTGGACGCGCGGCCTTGGACCATAGGGCCCGGCTATGCTCCGGCGGCCGGGCGTCCAACATGCGCAGCCTGCTTGCCCCAAAATTCCAAATCCTGGTGAGAAATGCGGGCTAGGGGAAACAATTGATGGGATCAAAACAGGCGTCATCTGCTAAGCGCAGTAATTCAACGACGAAGAGCCAGGGCCAGGCTGATGCCGCGCCACTCATGGGCGGTCGGCGCATGCGTTTTGCCAAGGTCCAGGAAGACGCCGTAGCGTACTCACCGATACCCAATATTGAGGGCCTGAACCGCGACATCGTCGCCATGTTGCAGGAAGATGGCCGCGCGGCGTTTTCCTCTATCGCACAAAGGCTGGGGGTTTCGGAAGCCACGGTGCGCACCCGCGTGGCGCGCATGAGGGAATCCAATCTCATTCATTTTATTACCGTGGTCAACCCGCTGGCGCTGGGCTACACGTCCTGGGCCATGCTCGGGATAAAGGTCGCCCAAGGCGTAAGCGCGGACGAGGTCGCGCGATACTTTCGTGATTGTCCAGAAGTCGTCTACGCCATGCGGGTTGCCGCCCGCTTTGATCTCCTTGCGGAAGTAGTCTGCGAGGCGCCGGACGAATTACGCGATTTTCTCGACACGCACTGCTACGGGTCGGAGACAGTTGCTTCAGTGGAACCCATGGTGGGTCTGGGTCTTTATAAGAGTCTCTTCAAGTGGGACCAGCCGCTGGTCGCGGGAAACGGAAACAATCACGGCCAAAAGGCTCGACGCAATGGACCAAAACAGTAGGCAAGCGTAGTGGCTATTCAAGAACAACAGGAATTTGTTCCGCCGCCTGTGCAAACGCGAACGAGCGACTCCGCGCAACCGCAGGACAAGGCGCCGCTGTTCACACCGCCGCGCGAAAGGTTTCTGGAAGTGCGCGGCACCGTTGGTCAGTATCAGACCATCGTTTTGGGGTTGATCGGCGTGGTCGCGTTTTTCGCGCTATGGCAGATCAGTCACTACCTCACACCGGAAAGTCAGCAGAAGTTTCTGCCCAGCGTCGAGCAGGTGGTCGGCAAAACCTATAGCCTGTTCGTTGAGAAGGGTTATCTCGCCGATGTCGGCAAGAGCATTTATCGCATCTACGTGAGCTTCTTTGCGGCCTGCTTGCTGGCTATTCCGCTTGGCGTGCTGATGGGTTCTTTCGTCAAGCTGCGCGCGCTCATCAATCCGACGGTAGGTGGCTTGCGCTACCTGCCGGCCGCCTCCTTCGTGCCGTTGTTGCTGGTTTACTTTGGGCCGACCGATTTTGCCAAGATGGCCCTGCTCTTTCTCGGCTGTGTCTTCTTTCTCATCGCGCTGATTCTCGACAACGTCCTGGCGGTGCCCAAAGAGTTTGTCGAATCGGCCCAAACCATGGGCGCCAGCCGCAGCCACATTGTCCTCAAGGTGACCTTCCCTGCCGCCGCGCCGCAGATCCTGGACTCCATGCGCAACATGATCGCGGTGTCGTGGACGTATCTGGTTATCGCCGAGATCGTCGCCGCCACGGACGGCATCGGCGCTGTGATGATGCGTGGGGCGCGATTCCTTCACGTGGACATTATTATGGGCGGAATCCTGACGATCGGCGTACTTGGTGTGTTGACGGACATCATGTTTCGTTTGGCGAGCCGCACGCTCTTTCCGTATATGTACGCCCGACGTTAAGGAAGACTGCAAAATAATGGGACTTTCCCTGCGGAACGATGAAAAAGTGCGCCAATCGGCCATTAAAAATGGGCGCGCCGCGGGTGAACCACCGATTCGGGCCAGCCGTGTAAGCAAGGAATATCTCGACGGCAAGGTCGTGGCGCTGGACGACATGTCAGTGGATATCAGGGAGAATCAGGTGACCGCGCTGATTGGCCCATCAGGCTGCGGCAAAACAACGTTATTGCGTCTTATGGCGGGTCTGGAATATCCGACACGCGGAGAAGTAATGGTATTCGGTCAGCCCATCCTGGGTCCGGGTCCGGAACGCGGCATGGTGTTTCAGGCTTACACCTCTTTCCCCTGGCTCACGACAATCAAAAATGTCGAGCATGGCATGAGCATTCAGCGCATACCCGACGCCGAACGGCGTGAACGCGCCGAGCATTTCCTGAGGCTCGTCCATCTGGACGACTTTGCTGACGCCTATCCGGTGCAGCTTTCCGGCGGGATGAAGCAACGCGTCGCGATTGCCCGCACGCTTGCCCAGGATCCGCAGCTGCTGCTGCTCGACGAGCCGTTTGGCGCACTCGACGCTCAGGTGACGTGGGAAATGGAAGAGATGGTGATCGAGATCATCGAGAGCGAGAGCAAGACCGTGATCCTCGTAACGCACGACATTCAGGAGGCAATTTACCTCGCCGACCGGATCATTTTTTTTACGCGTCAACCCGGCAGGATCAAGGCCGACCTTGCCATGGAGTTCAAGGGCGGACAGCGATTCCCCAAAAAGGAAGAGCTCCTCGCTCACCCGGGCTATGTGGATATGGAAAAGCGCCTCTACCAGATGATGCGGGAGGAAATCCAGGGGCGCATCAGCTAGCCCGCATATCTCACCACGAGGGCTCGTCATCGTGGTGAGATATGCGGGCTAGTAACACCTCCCATCGGTATAAGCAATACAGCAGAGGAGACGAAGAACATGACTTCGAAAATCAAAAAAGTAGCGTGGCGACGTTTGCGCCGTCACATGCGGTTGCTGGCGGCGGTCTGCGCAATGGGGGTGCTCTCCATGGCAGCGATGGGGACCGCAGTTGCAAAGGACACCGTAAGGGTTGGCCATTTCAGCTGGCCTGGCTATGGCTTTCTGTACGTTAATCAAGCGAACAAACTGTCACCGGATCTGGAGTTCAAATTCACGGTCATCGAAGATCCGGTGCAGCTTTTCAGCCTGCTTTCAACCAATCAGCTCGATGTGGTCTTCAGCACGATCGAGTACGGCCCCATAGCCGCGGCTGAAGGCCTGAACTTCAAGCTCATTTCCATATCGAACCTGGGTTACGGATCGGACGACATTGTCGTGCATCCTGACGTCAAGACCGCGGCGGACCTCAAGGGCAAGAAAGTCGCGATCCTCGAAGGCGGCCTCTCTCACATCTTCATGGGTATCTGGTTGGAGCAGAATGGCGTCAAATGGGATGAGGTCGAAATGGTCAACCTCATCGCCGGTGACGCCGCCGCCGCCATGATGAGCGGCCAGGTTGCCGCCGCCGAACTCTGGGCGCCTTTCAACACCCAGGTGCTGACGGATCTCAAGGGTTCCCGCTCAGTGGCCAACTCTATCGAAACGCAGTGGCTCGAGTCCGGTCTCATCGCTGACGCCATTTTCATGTCGGACGAATTTCTGCAGAACAACCGGCCCCTTGCGATCCAGACCCTGCAGGCAATCTTCGCCGGTGTCGAGCACTGGAGAAGCAACGCCGACTCAGCGAACAAGACCATCGCTGAGGCAGTGGGCTTCACGATCGAAGATGTGGAATCCATTCTGGGCAACGGCGGCCTGACGCGAGTGGCTGCCGACAATGATCCGAAGGATGGCACACTCTATATGTACAGCCTGGAAGATACCGCGCGCTTTTGCGGTGTTGCTGATGGCGATCCACCGTTCGGGCAAAAGAATGGGCAGATCAACGCGCACTGGAACCTGACCAACAAATGGTGGGTCAACTTCGGATTCATGGACAGTACCGTGAAACCAGGCGCGGGCACCGACTGTAAGCTGGTCAAAGAGGCGCTTGGCGGCTAGCAAAGAAAAACAGATACGGCAAATCTCATCTGATCAGGGGGCGCAGACCGGGAAAGCCTGCCCCCCCTCTCCCAGCCGTTGCTCGGCCAAAAGAAATCAACGCAGAGACGCAGAGGCTAAGGGCTTGCAGCTGACGAATCTTTCCTCTGCGCCTTTGCGCCGCTGCGTTCTTTCCCGCTTAAACCCAACGAAAATTCTTCGTCCATTCGTGAACCGCCCACGTTCTGGTCCGCGAACCGACGGCGGGCACTTCGAGCCGTACCTTATTGCCTTGGGGCGTCGGCCTGGCTGAAGTAGCGAATAGCGACTCGCCTTCCCGGAACGGCAACGTCGACAGCCGGATTTGCCACGGTCCTCTGCCGGCGCGGCGAACACCGAACGAAATCTCGAAGTCGAGCATGGCTGTCAACGCCTCGCGGCTGAGATCCTTGTTCCGGGCCGCACGGGACAGCGACGGCGCACCCGGCAGATCGCTCGCTCTCTGGCGAGCGAAAATAAAGTGATCGCCGACCGCAATAAGCCATGCCTTATGTCTTTGCCGGCCTGTGCCTATCGTGGTTGACAGCGCAAGCCGTTGCCCGTCGAGCGGCGCGAGCCGCCGCCAGCGTTCCACATAGTCGGCGTAGATGCCGTATTCGAGAAACTCGTTGCCGTGTTGTTCCATCCGCCCGCTGTCGGGAACGGGTGGCGACGGTTGATAGTCGATGTCGCGATGCCAGGTGCAGATTACACCATCGACATCCAGGCTTCCGGCAAAACCCTGCTGCGTTGCGAGCCAGCGCAGCTGGCGCAAGGTGCAATCCGCAAGACACGTTCGCCCTGTGTAATCGGGGCGCCCGGCACGAATGCGAATGTCTGCGTAGTAGCGAGACGTTTGCAGCCAGTAGACACGCGTTGTCGTATCGGGCTTACGCCTACCCTCGCGAATACTCACGCGCCGCCAGGCCCCGATGAAAGCGTGGCGGCGCGGCGGGCGCGGCTTCACCACCGGCTGCGTCGTCACAGCTGAGTTAGAAACGAGAGCCCGTGGGCGCCGGGGATGTGGGCCGGTTCGGCAAAATTGTTGCGCTCACGCTCACTGAACTCATACAGAATGCGGCCGATACGGCCACGATGATAGTTCACCAGGGTATTCCACAACGGCAGCACCTGCGGCGACTCGTCGTCGTAGCGTTTCCGGTGCAGTTGCGGCAAGCGATACCACGGCACGCTCGGGTTAGCGTGATGGGCGTTGTGAAACACGAAATTCAACGTAAGCAGATTCAGCCAGCGCAGGCGTTCGGGGAACGGGTTCGAGTACGTGTTTGCATCCTCATATGCCTTGTCCGGACGTTGCGCCCGCCCGGGCACAGGCTCATCACCAAGCAACACCACGAGCTCGTACAAATGCTGTGTCATGTCGATGAATCGCAGGAAATGCAAAAACAGCACATAAGCGACGACGTACAGCAGCAAGGCCTTCGGGGAATAAACAAACAAGGCCGTGAACGCCGCACCGCGAGTCAACAAACAGGTGACTACACGGCTACGATTTTGTCTGAAACGATCACTCACAAACGGCGCGACAATGACGAAACCGTGCATGATGAAGTCGATTGCCGGCACATAACACCATTCGAGCCAGCGCACTCCCCTGTACAGCAACGGACGCTGTCTCAAAAAGGCCTGATAGTCGAAGCTGACGTTGTCGACCCGGTCAGCGTGGTGGCGCAGGTGCTTGCGACGAATTCCCGCGAAAGCGCCGTAGCACGATCCCGTTACCCACCCAAGACACTCGCCGAGCATCGTGTTGTGCGCACTTTTTGCGAACAGGGTGCTGTGCGCGCAATCGTGAATCAGATAAGCCGCAACGGATAGCGCGGAGCTCAGCAACAAAAAGCCGAGCGCGTTCAGCGTCCAGGCCGGGTGGATCAGTAGCGAGATGCCGCAGGCATATCCGCCAAACGCATACACTATGGCGAGACTATTGGGTACCGCCCCGTCGGGTTCGCGCATGATTGCAGTGCTGTGCATTGGAATGAAGCCTCTGGTCCGGATGCTGCCAAACTGGGTAGCCACAAGATGAATCTAAACAATATGTTACGACGCTGACGGACTGGGTGACAATCGAGCATCTTTTGCTCTTCGGAATAACAGCGTTATACTGAAATCAATGCACCAGTCACTGCCACCACTCGCCGCGCTGCGCGTGTTCGAGGCCGCCGGCCGGCATCTGAGCTTCAAAAAGGCGGCCGAGGAACTCAACGTCACGCCCGCGGCGGTCGGACATCAGATTCGCTTGCTCGAATCGTATCTGGGCACGCAGTTGTTCAGGCGTTTGAATCGCCGCGTGTTGCTCACCGACGCGGGACAGGCGTGCCTGCCCGAGATTCGCGAAGGATTTACGCACCTGCGGCGCGCACTCGACCGGATTCGTACGCATGCACACGGCGAAACCTTGACGCTGAGTGTGGAACCCTCCTTTGCGGCAAAGTGGCTGGTGCAACGTCTCGACAGTTTCACAGCGCTTCATCCAGACATCGACATTCGTCTGGACGCCACCAGCCGATTGGTCGATCTCGTGCGGGAGAACGTCGACATTGGGATTCGCTACGGGTCCGGAGACTACCCGACTCTGCGCGTGGACGAACTGATGACTGAAGAGGTGTTCCCGGTGTGCGGCCCGGGACTGCTCGAAGGCAGGAACGCATTACGAACGCCCGATGACCTGCGCAATCACACTTTATTGCACGAAGAGTGGGCGAGCGCCAGTGAAACGTGGCCGAGCTGGGCGCTATGGTTGCGGGCGGCCGGTTATGCGCATATCGATGCAACTCACGGACCGCGTTTCACCCAGGCGAGCCTCGCAATAGAGGCCGCCATCGAAGGGCACGGCGTTGCCCTCGGAGGCAGTATTCTGGTGGACGATGACCTCAAGGCGGGTCGGCTCGTCCGACCTTTCGCCAGCGACTTGTCAGATCCGATCCACTTTGCCTACTATCTCGTCAGCCCGCCTGCGGTGGCCGAGTCGATTCGTGTCGAGCGCTTTCGATCATGGGCGCTTGCGAAAGCCGCGGGACCAAAGTCGAAGAGCAGTTCTGTGTAGGACAACAGGCGCAGCATTGGGTCCAACGGCCTGTATGGTGCCGTCGGCAATGAGGATGTCGGCGCGCTGGCACTCGTTGTCCTGGCCGTCCAGGGTGAGCACATGGACATTTCTGATCACGGTGTCCACGGTCGTTTCTCCCGAAGCTTCGGCCTCATTCAATCGCTTCCTGGCTCAGCCGACCAGCCGCAAGAGACGGTCGTCATCGACAAGGCTCAGTGGGAAACCATGGTCGACATGCACAAGTACTTAGGGGACATCAAAGGAACGTTGACTTTTGAAGAGATGGTGGATAACTCGTTCGCGCAAAAGGCAGCCCAAAAACTGAGTAAGTAGTAAACAGAACACTTTGCCGTAACGAAATGTGCTCGGCGGCAAACCAGGTGCTCACCAAGGCGGAGCGAGATGCTCCGCCCTTGGTGGCCGAGCATCTGTCAAAGTCATTTGGTGAAGATCCGGACGAGATGCAGGAGGTTATTGCTGACATCTCTTTTTCGCTGAGTGAACGTGAGATGATCAGCATTGTTGGACCCTCGGGGTGCGGAAAGACCACCCTGCTGAACATGCTCTGCGGCCTGACGCCCTTTACCAGCGGGCGGCTCTTTTGGTACGGGGCCGAGCTGACGGAGGGCGCGCCCGACAGTGTAGGTTACATGTTGCAAAACGATATGCTTCTGCCTTGGCGTACTGCGTTGCAGAATGTGACGCTCGGGCTCGAAATCATGAACAGCCCGACTTCCGCTCGTCGTGAAAAGGCCCGAGCCTTGCTTGCCAAGCTGGGATTGGACGGCTTCGCAAATCACTACCCGACGAAGCTCTCAGGCGGGATGCGCCAGCGTGTGGCGCTTGCGCGCACCCTAGCCCGCATTTCTCACCACGGCGCGAGATGATCG
>JBPCXK010000247.1:0-3546 GCA_051008635.1 Gammaproteobacteria bacterium | reverse complement strand
GGCGAGCCGGTCGAAATTGGTTTCAATGTGAATTATTTGCTGGATGCCCTGGGGGCTGTGGCTCACAGTCGTATCAACATGGAGTTGAAGGATGGCAACAGCAGTGCGCTCATCAAGTCACCCGAGTCCAGCGAGGCGTTGTACGTCGTAATGCCGATGCGCTTGTAGCGCCTCGTCGAGAATCGCCGGCGGCAGCGCGATACTGCAATGGCGCTCGCCAAGCTCAGGGTTCAGCACTTGCGCATCATTGCCGCCGCTGATCTCTCCCCTTCTCCGCGCCTCAATCTAGTCTACGGTGAAAACGCCACCGGCAAGACCAGCTTGCTGGAGGCTGTGGATGTGTTATCGCGCGGGCGCAGTTTTCGCACTCACCTGCTTGCAGATTTGCTCAGCCACGGGCAGCCCCAGCTGATCGTGACGGCAACGCTTGCCGGCGAGGCGCGGCGCACCATCGGGATAGAGCGATCGAAGGCGGGAACGCGCATGCGCGTGCAGGGACAGGCGGCGGCTTCGATTGCGGAGTTGGCCACGGAGCTGCCCGTCCAGGTGCTGCATCCGGAGAGCCATCAGCTTGTGGGTGGAGCGCCGGCCTTGCGTCGTGCCTATATGGATTGGGGCGTGTTTCATTCCCGGTCACGCTACGTCGATGTCTGGCGGCGATATTCCCGGGCCCTGAAGCAGCGCAATGCCATGCTGAAAATGGCGAGTCCAGGGGACAGCTCGGCTTGGGACGGTGAGCTCGCGCAGACAGCAGCGGAGCTGGATCAACAGCGCCGGGCATACATAGAACGTCTGCAAGGACTGATCAAAGCGTATGGCGAGCGGCTGCTGGCGACGGCTGACATCGACGTCGGTTACCGGCGCGGCTGGCCGGAAGAATTCCCGCTCGCCCAGGCGTTGGCCGAGTCAGCCGCGCAAGATCGCGAGCGCGGGTATACGCGACACGGGCCACACCGCGCGGAGCTGAACATCAGACTCTGCGGCCACGCCGCACTGCACACCGCCTCTCGTGGCCAGCAAAAGCTTTTGGCCGCGACGCTGCGGCTGGCGCAAGCGCGCTTGTTCAGCGAAGAGGCCAAGCGGGTGTGCACGTTCCTGGTGGACGACCTGCCCTCGGAGTTGGATCACGGCCACCGCGTGGCGTTGCTCAGTGCTTTGGCGGATCTGGATGCGCAGGTTTTCATCAGCGCGATCGATCCGGATGAGCTGGAAACCCGGTTCTGGTCAGACCGCAAGATGTTTCACGTGAAACAAGGAGAGGTGGTCGAGGTGGTATAATGGCCGATTATCAGCCGGAACCCGGATAATGAGCGACGACAAGAAGACGTACGATTCATCCAACATCAAAGTCTTGAAAGGACTCGAAGCGGTCCGCAAGCGCCCGGGCATGTACATCGGTGACACGGACGACGGCACCGGCCTGCACCACATGGTGTTCGAGGTCGTTGATAACGCGATAGATGAGGCGCTCGCCGGGTTTTGCACCGAAATCAAGGTTGTCCTGCAAAGCGATGGCGCCGCAGCCGTTTTTGACGACGGTCGCGGTATTCCCGTCGACCTCCACCCTGAAGAGGGTCGTTCCGCCGCCGAGGTCATCATGACCATCCTGCACGCAGGCGGCAAATTCGACGACAACTCCTACAAGGTTTCCGGCGGTCTGCATGGCGTTGGCGTATCCGTCGTGAATGCGCTGTCCGAGTTCCTGGAGCTCACGATCTATCGCGGCGGCAAGATCCACGAGCAGCGCTATGAAATGGGCGAGCCGCAGGCCCCGCTGAAAGCGGTTGGCGACACCGAGAAAACCGGCACGACCGTGCTTTTCAAGCCCAGCGAGAAGGTCTTCAGCGATACGGAATTCCACTATGACATTCTCGCCAAGCGGCTGCGCGAGCTGTCGTTTCTTAACTCGGGCGTGCGCATCGTGCTGGAAGATCAGCGTTCCGACAAGACGGACACATTCGAGTACCAGGGCGGCATCCGCGCCTTCGTCGAGCACCTCAATCGTAACAAAACCCCCCTCCACGATGCGGTTTTCTACTTCAACAACACACGCGACAACAGGGGCGTCGAAGTCGCCATGCAGTGGAACGACTCGTACCAGGAGAATATTTTCTGCTTCACGAACAACATCCCGCAGCGCGACGGCGGCGCTCATCTCGCGGGTTTCCGCGGCGCGCTGACGCGCACGCTGAACCAGTATCTCGAGCGCGAAGGCATAGCGAAAAAGCAGAAGATCATCATGACCGGCGACGATACGCGCGAGGGCCTCACGGCTGTGCTGTCGGTCAAGCTCCCTGATCCCAAATTCTCGTCCCAAACCAAAGACAAACTGGTTTCCTCCGAAGTCAAAGGCATTGTCGAATCGGCTATGAGCGAGAAGCTGCAGGAGTATCTGCTGGAGAATCCCGGCCAGGCCAAGGCGATCACTTCCAAAATCATCGATGCCGCCCGCGCCCGCGAGGCGGCCCGCAAGGCTCGCGAAATGACGCGCCGCAAGGGAGTGCTGGACGTGGCCGGGTTACCCGGCAAGCTGGCGGATTGTCAGGAAAAAGACCCGGCGCTCTGCGAGCTGTTTCTGGTCGAGGGCGACTCTGCTGGCGGCTCCGCCAAGCAGGGGCGCGACCGGCGCACGCAGGCCGTGCTGCCGCTCAAAGGCAAAATTCTCAACGTCGAGAAGGCGCGGTTCGACAAAATGCTGTCTTCGCCGGAGGTCGGCACGCTGATCACCGCGCTCGGCTGCGGCATCGGCAAAGAAGAGTTCGATCCCGACAAACTGCGCTATCACCGTATCATCATCATGACGGATGCCGACGTCGACGGGCAGCATATCCGCACATTGCTGCTGACGTTTTTCTACCGCCAGATGCCGGAATTGATCGAGCGCGGTTATATCTATATCAGCCAGCCGCCACTGTACAAGATCAAAAAGGGCAAGCAGGAGCGCTATGTGAAGGATGAGACCGAGCTCAACGCCTACCTGCTCGAGCTGGCGTTGGACGACGCACACCTCTACTTCAATCCGCACGCCCCGCCGATCAGCGACGCGGCCCTCGAGGATCTGGCCCGCGGGTACCAGGCCGCGCAGAACGCCACCCGTCGGCTGACGCGCCGGCACGAGTCGGAAATACTGGCAGCGATGCTGTCGGCGTCGCCGCTGGCCGTCCAAGATTCAGGAGACGCCGGGCGACTGCAGGCCTGGTTCGAAGCGCTACTCGATGGTTTGAGACAACACCAATCGGCGGGCACGCGCTACAGCCTCGCGCTGGATGAGGATCCAGACGGTCAGCCGCAGATCACGGTGTTGAAGTCGGTGCACGGCCTGGGCACCGATGACGTCTATCGTCCGGAGTTCTTCAAGTCCGCGGAGTTCCGCATGATCCGCGAGCTTGCCGAGCGGCTCCATGGTTTGTTCGATGAGGGCGCCTACGTGCAGCGCGGCGAGCGAAAGCAGGGGGTGAAGGATTTCACCGACGTAATGGAGTGGTTAATGGAAGAGGGCAAACGCGGCCTTGCCATTCAGCGTTACAAGGGGCTTGGAGAGATGAA
>JBPCXK010000246.1:0-5197 GCA_051008635.1 Gammaproteobacteria bacterium | reverse complement strand
CTTACGGTCAGTGGTGAGCCGGCGGCCGCGACGTTCACGGACCTGGGTAACGGCACGGCCAGCTTCGGCTGGCCGACAACGGCCAGCGATGTCGGCAGCAGCGTTGATGTCACGTTCACCGCCAGCGACGGCGACCTCACGGACAGCGAAACGGTCACGATCACGGTGCTCGGGCAACCGCCGGCAGGCGCGCTCATCATCGACAACGGCGATGCGGGCACCTCGTCGACGGGCAACTGGCTCGTCTCGGGCGGGCTGAACCCGTTCGGGACGGATTCGTTATACGCCAACACCGCAGGCGATACCTACAGCTACACCTTTAGCCTGCAGCCGGGTGAGTACTCGGTTTCGGCATGGTGGACAGAGTTCTCGAACCGCGTCGCCAACGCCGCAATCGATATCGCGCACGCCAACGGCGTGGACACGGTAACGGTCAACCATCAGCAAAACGGGGGTCAGTGGAACCCGCTCGGCACGTTCACCTTCGGCAGTCAGGCTATCGTGACGGTGCGCGCAGTCGGGGGCGGCACGACCAGCGCGGATGCGATCCGGCTCGAACCCGCGGGCTCCGGCCTGATAGCGAGCATCGACAACGTTTCGCCCGACGGCGGTTTCGAAAACGGACGCGTGACCTTCGTCGGCAGTGGCAGCGGCGCCAACATTATCGCTTACCGCTGGCGTTCGAGCATCGACGGCGAGCTTTCGGATCAGGCGGTTTTTTCGACCACAGCACTGTCCGCCGGCTTGCACACCATCTTTTTCAGTGTCGACGACGACCAGGGTCAAACGTCTTCCGAGGCGCAAACCACACTGCTGGTAAGATCAAACATCGTTGCGGACTTCGACAATGGCGATACCAGCGACTGGACAATCGTCGACGATGGGTCAAACATTTCCGACTGGGAGGTCGTGGGCGGCCGATTTCAGCAGCAGAACCTCATATTCGGCAATCGGGCGACCAGCTTCGACCAAACCTATCATCGCGGCAGTTATGCGTTTTACGCCGCTGGTACCGGCTTCACGAACTACCGGTTCTCGGTCGAAGCCACGCCGTTCTCAAACAACGGCGACGACATTGGTATCATGTTCCGCTACGCCGACAACGACAACTACTACCGCCTGCATCTGAACTCACGGCAAGGCAACGCGCGGCTGGAGCGCAGGCTCAATGGCATATTCACGACGCTCGCGAAAAACGCACGCGGTTATGCGGACTCGCAGACGTTAAGTATCGCGGTCGAGCTCGACGGGCCTGCGATCACGGTGTATCTGAACGATGATGCGCTGTTCAGTGTAATCGACAGCAGCCTGGATTCGGGTACTGTGGCGTTGTACACGCAGGATACCAGCAACTTCGACAACGCCCGCATCGAGGCGACGCCCGCCGGGCCGGCGATCGCTATCTCGATGCCGGATGCGTACTCGCTTGTTGCCGGCAGCGCGCTGTCCGTCACGGCAATCGCGCGCAACGTGCCTGTCGACGGCACGGTTGGATTCGAGCTGGATGCTTTGCCATGCGGACAGGCCACCGCGGGCGCCAACGGCCTGTTTACGGCACAATGCGATGTGTTTGCGCAGGGCGAACATAGTCTGGACGCCGTGCTGCGCGATGGCGCCGGAACCGAGGTGGACCGCGACACCAACTCCACGATCGGCGCGCAGGGCGAATATCTGGCCGCGGTTGGCGATAGTATTACGCGGGGGACGGCCGATAACTTCCGAGGCGACGGTCAGTCACAGGACGGTCGCATCGTCTCCTTCCAGGGTTACGCGCCGATCCTCAACGACAGGCTCACCCAAACGCGCGGGTTCCCGCATATCGTCTTCAACGAAGGCGTCGGCGGTGACAGCGCGGCCGATGGCGCTGATGGGCGCATCGACTCCATAGTCGAGCGCCATTCAGACGCCGACAGGTTCCTGGTCATGTACGGTACCAACGACGCCAACTCGACCCTGCCGGTGCCGACCTCGATGTTCCGGGACGACATGCAGGCTTTGGTCGACAGCGTTCCCGCCGGTACCCAGGTGATGGTGGCGCGCGTGCCGCCGATCGTGGGCTCGGCCAGCACCGGCGAGCTGTTCGCCGACCCGCTCAACCATCCGAGCAACGTGGCGATACAGGCCTACAACAACGCTATCGAGTCCGAGCTGACCGGCGTCGAGCTTGGGCCCGACTTCTTTTCTTTCTTCCTCACGCCAACGTTGCAGCGCATCAGTCTGTTCGCGGACTGGGGTCATCCGAACGCGCTGGGTTACTCGGCCATGGCGCAGTTGTGGCACAACAGCCTCACCAGCTCCAGCGTGCAGCCGTTCGTGCTCGACAATCTCACGCCGCTCGGCTACCAGCAAAACTTGCTGGAAGAGGGCAACCCGTATTACGTCGACGCGGCATTCACTTTGTTGACCATTCCCGCCCAGCTACGAGACGGTATCTGGATCATGACCGCGGACGCCGACCGGGATAGCACAGATGCAGCGCTGATCAGCTTCGCGGTCGATCGAACGGTGACCGTTTATGTCGGGTACGATTCGACCGCCGCAGCAATACCGGACTGGCTGTCCGACGACTTCACGCCGACCGGCTTACAGATCCAGGTCTCCGATGGGTCGGTAAACACACTGAGCGTGTACTCGCGTCAGGTTGCCGCCGGCGTAGTGACCTTGGGCGGTAATCTGGCCGGCGGGCTCGGCCCGGGCGCTGCGAACTACATCGCCGTCATCGTTGAATAATCCGGAGTGATGACAATGAATATCAGACAAATCCTGCTGGCCGCCGTGCTCGTACTCTGCGGCGCAGCGGCCAGCGCGATGAACGATTTTACCGAGGCCGAGCAAGTGCTCGATCAATACTTCCAGGGTCTGGCCAGCGGCGACACCACGCTGATCCAGAAAATGCTGGCCGGCGAATTACTGCACGAGCGCGGCGATCTGCTGGCGGTAGCCGGCTACGACACCATGCTGCGCGAAAGATACAATGGCGCCCGTTTCGACATTCGGAGCTTCGAGGCGACAGATGACGACGCAGTGATCGCGAATGTTGATATCACCTTCGCGAGCAATCACGCGATGAGCGTGAGTTTTGTGCTCAGAAAACAGTTGCCCTCAGCCGGCGCGGCCACCGCGTACCGGATCGTGAGCGAGTCGCCGTAGGCGTATGACGCCAAGTCGCAGTAGCGGCATCAGCCGCGACGCGGAACTGACTGCACCGACTGAAGAGGGTGTCGCGGAACGTAGGTTGGCGCTGAGCGCAGCGCGCCCAACGGGCCATTGCCATAGACGCCACTGCGCGTTTGCACTCAGGCGTCCTGCCAGCCACGAGCCGCATTTGACAAAACTGTGACAGAACTCTCGCCGAAGGTAACCGAACTGGGTTGCAATTAATTGACATTCAGGGGCTTATGGCGGAACCTTAACTTTAACAAAACTGCAACACGGAACGTTGGTGCTGCCAGCTTCGTCGACCACGAGGCCCCGCAGGGTTGGCCCAACAGTGTAAGGGAACTACATTGTCAGCCGTTGTACAGCGCAGAGTTCAGCCTCACCATGCCGGGCGCGCGCCCGCTGTGGATTCACATCCGCGAACCGGCCCCGCCTGGACACCCATCTCGCTCTCCGCGCCCACCGCAGAGCACGAAATCAAGTTTGCCGTAGGCGCCAGACATTCACGGCGGGTCATCCAGTGGTTGCGGTGCCGGTGTCAGGCGGACCCCGAATATCCGTCCGCACGGGTGTCCAGCATCTACTATGACACCACGCATTGGCGTCTCTTGCGGGAGAAGGCCAACAGCGATTATCTCAAAACCAAAGTCAGGCTCAGGTGGTACGCGGATATCGAAAACGGCGAACCCCAGGGCACGGCTTTTCTCGAGATCAAAAACAAAACAGGCGCCCGTCGCAGCAAGCTCAGGGTCGAAACCGATCCGACATCAGAGGTTTTGTTGCCAACCGGCCGCGCGTTGTGCGCGCACAGATGCAGGAATATTTCGACGCTGGCGAGAGCTATAACGTTCAGGTCACAGGACCTCCGGACATCGCCTTTCATATTGACGGCTACGCCGAGATGGCGGGCTACAGTGGGTGGTATTTTGCCGACGAGCTCATCGGTGTCGAGATTCGCGGCCCGAGGAGGCAGCGTTTTTTACACTGGCGCGTTGCTGGTAAGGAAATTCCCGGCGCCACGCTCAAAATGCCGGTCAATGCCGATCTGGTTATTGAGCCTGTGTTCATGTAAAGCCTGTTCCGGAGTGCGGCGGCGCGCTGTAAATGCCGACTTAAGGCTGATCAGCGCATCAGCAGCCTGTTATTTCAGACGGACGGCGCCTCTTATTGGCTGAAGTACCTAAAATAGTATGTTGTTCACAGATTAAACAACAACAATCGATATACTTCTCAACGTTTTGTCATTGGATGACATGCAGCAAAGTTTTTTAACCCCCAAGAGGTAAGGCAATGAAGCGATATGTAAATCTGCTTTTACTGTTGAGCGCGCTGACCCTGGCGCTCGCAGCTTGCGGCGGCGGTGGTGGCAGCGACAGCAGCAGCTCCAGCGGCGGCAGCGGCAACTGGGATCAGATGACCTGGGACCAGGACAACTGGTCGTAACCATCACTTCAACACTTAATTGAATGCTTCAAGTTTTAATGGAATATCGAACTCTTAAGAGGACTACTCAAGTCATGAAGAAACTCACTGTAATGATCGGCACGGCCTTGTTGGTCCCCACGATCGCTGGCGCGGGCCCCGTGACCATCCCGAATACTTTTCAGTCCAATACCCCGGCCGTTGCCGCCGAGGTGAACGGCAACTTCGGCGCGGTAAAGGATGCAGTTGACGACAACGACGCGCGCATCACCGGCCTCGAGACCGGCAACGCGGCCTGCGCTGGCAACGACGCTACCGATATCATGGTCAAGGTCGGGCCGCTGTGCGCCGACAGATACGAAGCCAGCGTTTGGGATAGCGCGGCGGGAGGTGGCACGCAGTTTGGGCTAGTCGCTAATACGAACAATAATCCTTGTGAACCCAACGGCAGCAATTGCGCCAACATTTATGCACGTAGTGAAGCGAACCGTGAGCCGTCTAGCCAGACCACCTGGTTCCAGGCCGCAGCGGCCTGCGCCAACGTCGGTAAGCGTTTGCCCACAAACGCCGAGTGGCAGTTGCTCGCGCTGGGGACAGACGAGACCAACTGTAACAC
>JBPCXK010000245.1:0-4574 GCA_051008635.1 Gammaproteobacteria bacterium | reverse complement strand
GCCAAGTACGGGGTCAGGGATCTCGATGGCAATCTCAGCGACGACAAACTGCGTGAGGTTGCCGCCCACGAGCAAGTGAAGATGTTCGAGATCAAACTCAGCCAGGGCGCCAAACCGGGTAAGGGTGGCATCCTCCCCGGCGGCAAGGTGACCGACGAGATCGCCCGCATCAGGGGCATCCCCATCGGCGGCGACTCGATCAGCCCCAACCGGCACACGGACATCGACTCGGTCAGCGACATCCTGGACATGATCCATCACGTGCGCACCGTGACGGGCAAGCCGGTGGGCTTCAAGACCGTCATCGGCGCCTACGGATGGCTCGAGAACATGATGAAAGAAGTGCTGGAACGCGGTATCGACTCCGCGCCCGACTTCATCACGGTCGACAGCGCCGATGGCGGCACCGGCGCGGCGCCAATGAGTCTGATGGACTACATGGGCCTGCCGATACAGGAAAGCCTGCCGCTGGTGGTCGATATCATCAAACGTTACGAACTACGAGAACGCATCAAGATCGTCGCGTCGGGCAAACTGATCACGCCGGCCGAAGTCGCCTGGGCGCTGGCCGTGGGCGCGGACTTCGTGACGTCCGCGCGCGGCTTCATGTTCGCGCTCGGCTGCATTCAGGCCTTGCAATGCAACAAGAACACCTGCCCGACCGGCATCACGACACACAACAGGAAACTGCAAAGCGGATTGAATCCGGCGGACAAGGCACAACGCGTGAAACACTATGCGCATAACATGGTCCACGAGGTCGGTGTCATCGCGCATTCCTGTGGCGTCCACGAGCCGCGCGAGCTGCGACGGTATCACGCGCGGATTGTCACGGCCGAAGGTCGCTCCACGCCACTGGACGAGATGTATCCGGAGGCGGAGGTGAGTGGCGGGTAGGGGAAGACGGCACGGAAGGCTAGGCTGCCCAAACGCCGGCTGAGTGGAAATGATACACTCAGCCGGCGTTTGCCCGCTCACTCAAGTCACGACAACCACGCCGCGCCGCGCACCCCGCTCGAGTCCCCAAACTTCGGCGGCAGCAGACGCGTATCGACACGGTCGGAAAACACGTACCGACTCCATAGCTCCGGCAGGTTCGCGTATAGACGTTGGAGATTCGACATCCCGCCGCCGAGCACGATGGCGTCCGGGTCGAGAATGTTGATAACGTGCGCGAGGCTGCGCGCCATGCGGTCTTCGTAGCGCGTCAGCGTCGCCTCGGCGTGTTTGTCGCCATGCTTCGCCCGGCTCGTGATCTCCGGGGCAGAAAGTTTTTCGCCGCTGACATCGTGGTGATCACGCGCGATTCCCGGTCCCGACAAAAAGGTCTCGATACAACCCTTGTTGCCGCAATAGCAATCCGGCCCCGGAAGTTCGCCATCACGTGGCCATGGCAAAGGATTGTGCCCCCACTCTCCGGCAATCGCATTCGGCCCGGTCAGCACCTGGCCTTTGACCACCACGCCGGCGCCAGTACCCGTGCCGACGATCACACCGAAGACGACATCGCAGCCCGCGGCCACGCCGTCGGTCGCCTCTGACAGGGCGAAGCAATTCGCATCGTTAGCCATGCACACCGCGCGTCCCAGCACACGCTCCAGATCGGTCTTGAACGGCCGGCCATTCAGCCACACGGAGTTGCTGTTTTTCATCAGGCCGGTGGCGGGAGAGATCGCGCCCGGCGCGCCGATGCCGACAGGCCCCTGCCCGCCCAATTCCGTTTCAGCGGACTCGATCAGTCCGCTGATCGCATCCAGTGTCGCCTGATAGTCGCCCTGCGGCGAGTCAATACGTCTGCGCAGCAGCTGCGCACCGGTATCGGACAAGGCAACGATTTCGATCTTGGTGCCGCCGAGGTCAATGCCTAAACGCATGTCGGCAGGCTATGTCGTGGGCGTTGAACCTTTGGTGCGTGAACTGCGCCAGAAGACTTCGCCGTGCCCGGATTCGCGCGCCGTGACGCGACAAAGCACGAACAACAAATCGGACAAACGGTTCAGGTACTGGCGCACCTGCTGACTAACGTCCTCCTCGCGCGCCAGGGAGATGATCGAGCGCTCAGCGCGCCGGCACACGGTGCGGGCAAGATGACAAGCCGCCGCGGCCTCACCGCCCCCGGGCAGAATGAACTCGTCGAGTGGCGGCAACGCGTCGTTGAAGCCGTCGAGCGTTGTCTCCAGGCGTTCGACATCGTCGGCGCTCACCAAGGAATGACCCGGGATACTCAGCTCGCCGCCGATGTTGAACAGGTCGTGCTGCACGTCGGTCAGACATTCGCGCACGGGCGATGACAACTCCTGACACAAGACCATGCCGATCACGCTGTTCAATTCATCCACATCGCCCATGGCTGTGACTCGCGCCGAGTCCTTGTCTACGCGCGAGCCGTCGCTCAACCCCGTGTCGCCGCCGTCGCCGGTGCGGGTATAGATTTTGGAAAGACGATTACCCATCCCAGATGATCTCGAAATAGCAATGACCTCAAGAGTAAGACAAACGCGGCTCGATTGACAGGCGCGCAGGTGCATCCTTATAGTGCGCGCATTTCCTGTCCTGTGATTCCACTTTCGTGAAACTCGTAAGCTGCCTGCATGACGATCGTACGCTGCTCGGTGTTATGGTCAACGAGCAAATTGTCGTTCCCGCCCTGATGCCACAAGCGCCGGCCACATTCGACGACATGCTGGCTTTGATCGACGCCGGGCCCGAAGCGATGCGACAACTCGGCGGACTCGTCGCCGGCGCGCCCGCGCAAGCGACGCTGCCTCTGAATTCCACGCCGCTGGCGGCGCCCATTCCCCGCCCGCGCCAGAATGTCATTTGCCTCGGCTGGAATTACCGCGACCACGTCGAGGAAGCCGCGGACCTGGCGAAGCAGAAGTTGCCCGAGCATCCCGTGGTATTCACCAAGGCCGTCTCGTCGGTGACCGGGCCGTATGACGACATTCCATTCGACGGCGATGTCTCCGCACAGATCGACTGGGAAGTGGAGCTCGGCGTCGTTATCGGCAAACCGGGGCGCGGCATTGCCAAGGCCGACGCCCTGAAGCACGTGTTCGGTTACACCGTCATCAACGATGTTTCCGCGCGCGATCTGCAATTCCGCCACCAGCAGTTCTATGTCGGCAAGAGTCTCGACGGCGCCTGCCCGATGGGGCCGTGCATCGTCACGGCGGACGAGATTTCCGATCCGCAAGCGCTTGATTTACGCTGCCAGGTCAACGGAAAGCCTAAACAGGATTCCAACACCCGCCATCAGATATTCGATGTAGCAACCACCATCTCGATCCTCTCGCAGGGCATGACGCTGCAGGCGGGCGATGTCATCGCCACCGGCACGCCGAGCGGGGTCGGCTTTACCCGCGAGCCGCCGGAGTTCCTCGCGCCGGGAGACGTGGTCGAGTGCGAAGTCGAGTCGATCGGCCACCTCCGCAACGAAGTCGTGCAGATTCGACCGGGATATTGAGCGATCTCTAGCCCGCATTTCTCACCAGGCCGGACCTCATTAGTGGGAACAACTATGATATTCAACATCTTGGCCTCTATGTACAGGTGGTAGCGGTACGACACACTGGCCTATTTGGTTTTTGGAACAAGCAGGCTGCGCATCTTGGACGCGCGGCCGTGTGAGGCGCGCGGCCGTGGACAAGGCGTGGAAAAGTCCGCCTTGCTTGTGCGCGACCGCCGGCTGAAAATTCCTGGTATTTTTGTCCAGGATTTCAGTGGTAAGGTACTAAGGCGGCCCGGGCAATATTCCCTTGACAGGCCCGCAGGCTTGTACGTGTAATGGTCCTGTGCCGATAAACCCGAGGCCAAAATAACAACTTGGACGACGTGCCGCTGAGCGCCCTTTTCCTGGTGCTGCTTGCCCTGTTTTTCCTGTCCGCGTTCTTTTCAGGTTCAGAAACCGCCCTGATGGCGCTGAACCGCTACCGCCTGCGTCACCTCGCGCAGAGTGGCCATCGCGGGGCCCGCCGCGCGCAAAGGCTGCTGCACCGGCCCGACCGGCTGATCGGGCTCATCCTGCTCGGCAACAACTTCGTCAATATCCTCATCACCCAGCTTGCGACTTACATCGGCTACCGCACCTTCGGCGATATCGGTATTGCCATCGCCACCGGCGTGCTGACGTTCGCGGTGCTGATCTTCGCGGAGGTCGCACCCAAGACCCTCGCCGCGCTGCATTCGGAGAAGGTGGCCTTCCCCGCGGCGTTTGTCTACGTCCCGTTGCTGACGGTCGCCTATCCTCTGGTGTGGGTGGTCAACCTCATCGCCAACTCCCTGCTGCGTCTGTTCGGTCTGTCCGCGGAGAACGGCCCCTCGAACGCGCTCACCCGGGAGGAGCTGCGCACGGTCGTCAGCGAAACGCGCGGACTCATTCCGCAAAAACACCGCCATATGCTGCTGAGCGTGCTCGATCTCGAGCAGGCGACCGTCGAGGACATCATGTCGCCACGCAACGAAATCATCGGCATCGATCTGGACGATGAGTGGGACGAGATAACCACCCAACTCAGCACCAATGTCTTCCGGCGCCGGCCGGTGTACCGGGGCAACATCGACAACGTCGTGGG
>JBPCXK010000244.1:0-4737 GCA_051008635.1 Gammaproteobacteria bacterium | reverse complement strand
GGGTTGTGCTGGGTGGACTGACTGGGTTTTTCTTTGATCGATCCGGCAGTCGCACGAGCTCCTAAGCGCGGTCAGTCGTTGCCTGAAACCGCTTGACGCCTGGCCCATGCAGCACGGTGACAATGGTCCGTCCGGAGCGCTGCCAAACAGGCCCTCGCGCTGAGCGAGGGTTCTGTTTGTCGGCTGGACGTTTTTAACGATGCTGGCAACGCAATAGCGGGAGGAATTTCATGGCGATTTCGGTTGGAGACAGGCTCCCACCCACCACCTTCAAGTACATGGCCGACTCGGGTCCGGCAGATCTCAGCAGCGACGATTTGTTTGGTGGCAAGACGGTTGCGGTGTTCGGATTACCGGGCGCCTACACACCCGTGTGCTCTGCTCAGCACCTGCCCGGTTTTGTCACCAGGGCCGATGCGTTCAAGGCCAAAGGCGTCGATGCCATCGCTTGCGTGTCGGTTAATGACCCGTTTGTGATGCAGGCGTGGGGAAAAGACCATGATGTCGGCGATAAGGTGACGATGCTGTCGGACCCCACTGGTGACTTCACACGTGCGATCGGGCTTGAGCTCGATTTGTCGGATCTCGGCCTGGGTGAGCGCTCCGAGCGTTACACGATGATCGTTGAGGACGGTGTGGTGAAAGCCCTTAACACCGAAAAGAGCATTTTCGAACACGATGTCAGCAGCGCCGATGCGTTGCTGGCACAGATGTAGGGTGGTGCGAATTGTTGTGCCCCTGCGGCGTAGACGGATCGTAACGATGGGGCCTGTTAACTAAGCAGACGCCTATTTCATACTAGGCGAGGAGAGAAATTATGTTTCACGGTGATATCTCTAGCAGCAATGACACGGTAGGCGTAGCCGTTGTCAACTACAAAATGCCCCGTATGCATACCAAGGCGGAGGTTATCGAAAACTGCCACAAGATTGCTGACATGTTGGTTGGCATGAAAGTCGGGTTACCAGGAATGGATCTGGTCATTTTTCCGGAGTACAGCACGCACGGCATTATGTATGACGAAAAGGAGATGTACGAGACGGCTGCGGCCTGTCCCGGCGAGGAGACCGAAATATTCGGTGAAGCTTGCCGCAAGGCCAAGGTCTGGGGCGTATTTTCGCTGACCGGCGAGAGACACGAAGAGCATCCGAACAAGGCACCGTACAACACGCTGATCCTGATGAATGACAAGGGCGAGGTCGTGCAGAAGTATCGCAAGATCATGCCGTGGGTGCCGATCGAAGGCTGGTATCCCGGCAATTGCACTTATGTCAACGAAGGCCCCAAGGGAATGAAGGTCAGTCTGATCATCTGCGACGATGGCAACTATCCGGAGATATGGCGCGACTGCGCCATGAAGGGCGCCGAGCTCATCGTGCGCTGCCAAGGCTATATGTATCCGTCCAAGGACCAGCAAGTCATCATGGCCAAAGCAATGGCGTGGGCCAACAATAGCTATGTGGCGGTTGCCAATGCTTCCGGCTTTGATGGCGTGTATTCATATTTCGGCCATTCCGCCGTTATCGGATTCGATGGCCGTACGCTCGGCGAATGCGGCGAAGAGGAGAACGGCATTCAATACGCGCCGCTGTCGCTGTCACTGATTCGCGATGCGCGCCGCCACGGCCAGTCCGAGAATCATTTGTTCAAACTCCTGCATCGTGGTTACACCGGCATGATCAACTCCGGCGACGGCGACAAGGGTCTGGCCGTGTGCCCCTACGATTTCTACAGCAAGTGGGTGAACGATCCGGACGCCACGCGCGAAATGGTGGAGGCCATTACCCGCGAAACCGTAGGCACGGACGAGTGTCCGATGGAAGGTCTTCCGAACCAGAAATCGGCAGCCCATCGATAAATCGCACGAAGGGCGGAAGAAACGAGAGCATTTGCTCTCGTTTCTTTTTTATACTTGTGTTTTTCGCAGGGCTAGCGTCATACGGTGTCCATTAAAGCGTATCTAGTCACCGAAGAGCCGTATTATCGGCCGATCGGTAACGAAATCGAGCATTTTGCGGCGGCGCATGCCGATCGCATGCCGCTCATGCTCAAGGGCCCGACCGGTTGCGGCAAGACGCGGTTCATCGAGTACATGGCGTGGAAACTCGAGATTCCACTGCTCACCGTGTCGTGCCATGAGGACATGACGGCCTCGGACCTTGTCGGGCGATTCCTGCTGGACGCCGGGGGCACCGTTTGGCACGACGGGCCGCTGACGCTGGCGGTGCGCCATGGCGCCATTTGTTATCTGGACGAGATTGTCGAAGCGCGCCAGGATACCAGCGTGGTGATCCATTCGCTGACCGACCATCGGCGGGTCCTGTCGCTGGAAAAGAAAAACGAAGTGATTAGCGCGCACCCGGATTTTCATCTCATCATCTCTTACAATCCGGGTTATCAAAGCGTATTGAAGGATCTGAAGGAGTCGACCAAACAACGTTTTGGAGCGATCAACTTTACTTATCCGGAGCCTGCGGTAGAGGCCGAGATCATCGCGCAGGAATCCGGCGTAGACACCGCGCTGGGCGAAAAGCTGGTTAAAATCGCGCAACGCTCACGTAATCTGAAAGGGCATGGGCTGGAGGAGGGCTCGTCGACGCGGATGCTGATTCACGCGGGAAAGCTCATCAAACGCGGCGTGCCTTTGGGTGAAGCCTGCGAAGTAGCAGTGGTGCTGCCGCTGACGGACGATCTGGATATCCGTCGCGCTTTGGGAGCGGCAATCGCGGCTTGCGCCTAGCCCGCATATCTCAAAGCAGATTGTGCGCCCGCACTGGAGGCATAGCGAGACTATGGCTCCAGTGCGCGCGCACAATCTGGGCAGCCAGCTACGTCCTGAAACCGAATAGGATACAGTGTCACTCGTACGCACAAGCGATCAAGGAGTAGAAGTGGTTGATTTAGAACGCGACACCGACAGTCGGGTGTCCGCCCCCGTGAGATATGCGGGCTAAGGCATGACCACTCCAGGCAAACCCAACCTGATTGACATCGTTGCCAGCGACGGTCAATTAACCAACAGCGAATTTCTCGACGAACTGGGGCAAAACCCTTTCCCTGATTCGCATGCTGCGCGGTGGCTGCGTGCACGCACACGCCTGCACGATGCCGGATATGGCGCCGTGGTAGTCGACGCGTACGTTCGCGCGTCCACCGAGCTGGTCAAGCATGTCGGGCCACATAACACGATCGCGCTGGCCGATCTGGTTTCCTCCGTGGCCATCAAGTCGGGCAGAATCGCCGCTGAGGCAATGTCACACGCCGCGCTGACGGCGGCCCACCGCCTGGACCGCGATGCCGGTCGTTTCCGTTCCTGGTTGGGTCTGATGGAGCGGTTTACCAATCTGGCGCCGGAATCCGTGCAGGCCGTGTTGCTGCAGATGGACAAACTGCTAACGCGGCTCAATGTGTCGCGTCTGGAGTCGTGGTTGTTAGCGGGCGTGCGCGCGGCCGGTACCGACCCGGAACGTCGGTTTGAGTTTTTCACTCACGCTGACCCCGAAGCTGAACGCTGGCTGGAACGTGAATCCGGCGCGGTCGTGTTCAACGAAGTACAGCGTGAGCTACAGAGTTACTTCCACGCGCTTTGGGGCATACGTGCGCCGCTGCGCGAAACATCCATGCAAGCGCCGGAACACATCCGCCGAAGAGCGACGTTCGGTTCGGGGATCATACACGTGCCGCCGACGTTTCCCGGGTTCAGAGGCGAGCAGGCGAGTGATCTGTTTCGCGCCAGCGTCGCGCATATCGGGGCCCATTTACGCTACTGCGGCAAGCCTTTCCCGGTAGGCAAACTCAAACCGATGCAGGTCGCGTTGATCTCCCTGATCGAAGACGCGCGCGTCGAGCATCTGGCGATGCGCGATTTTCCGGGCCTGCGACGCTTGTGGTTGCCGTTCCATATCGCCCAGGCCAGCGGGGTGATGACTGCCCCGGTGTTGTTGGCGAGGCTGGCGCGCGCATTGATCGATCCCGATTATCAGGATACCGACGGTTGGGTACGCCGTGGGCGCGAGATGGTCAACGTCCAGCGCGACAACTGGGATGCGCAAGCCAGTCGAGAGATCGGCGGGCTGCTGGGCAATAACCTGGGTCAGATGCGTGTTCAGTTCAACGCTAAAACTTACGTCGTCGAGCCCGCTTACCGCGACGACAATCGTGGTTTGTGGGATTTTGGCGATCAGCAGTCCTCGATGGACATGGATGACGAGGCGCTGTTCGATTCGGTGAATATCCTGGAACAGCACGATGACGATACGCCCGCCGAGAGCGAGCGCGAAGAGCATGAGCTCTCTGAGGATGAGCAGACCAATCCCATATCGCTTGGCAGCGCGGAAGAGGAGGGCATACCCGTAGCGCGTTACGCGGAGTACGATTATATAACCGGCCGCGAACGCCCCGACTGGACGACCATTGTCGAATTCGCGCCACCCACCGCTCGCCTGCGTCCTGTCGCAGACGTTCTGGAGCGACACGCAGATGTCGTTGAACGGATCAGGAAATTGATCTCCACGGCACGCGTGAGCCGCCCTGAGAGACTACGCAGACAACTCGACGGCGACTACCTGGACATCGATGCGTGCATCGAGGCGACGATCTGCCGCCGTCTCGGCGACCAGCCGGACCCGCGAGTCTATGGGCTCATGGAACGCCGGCATCGGGATCTTTCCGTACAGGTCTTACTCGACGTCTCTGAATCCACCAATGACAAGATTCGTGATTCGGACACGACAGTGA
>JBPCXK010000243.1:0-3239 GCA_051008635.1 Gammaproteobacteria bacterium | reverse complement strand
AGCTCGTTTAGCGACCACCTGCCTGCACCGCCGAGGCCCCAGCCGGTGGCGGAATCGTCGATGCCGTTGCTGAAACCGTTATCCACTGCGAGTTGGCGGAGCAGACCACCGAATTCATAAGCGCCGGGCCCGAAGTGACCTCGCCAGGCCGCTGTGAGGTCGGGCAGGTGGTCGACGCCGATACCGCCTACCGACTCGGCTACTTTGCTCGTGACGGGGGCGCCGGTTACGGAGTCGAACGCGACGACGTGGCGCCCGCTGGTTTCCGGATTCTCAATCGCAAACGACAGGCCGTTGGGCAGCGAGTAGCGAATTTGCGCCTGACGCACGAACGCCTGACCTGCCGGGCCAAAGAAGTCGACCGTGGTCGGATAGGCGACAAATTCGTTCTCCATGAAATTCGACCAGGTCTGGCCGAACAGCCAACTGCCGTACGTGAGATAAGCGTGGCGCAAACGAAATCCGCTCGCGTTTTCGGTAACCTCGTTGCCGGCCGCGCCGAGAAAGTCGCCTTGGAGATGGGTGCGAAGCAGCTTGCCCTTGTCGAGTTGCGTGCTGCTCGATACTTGCAAGCGCGATTGCCGCGCGTGCAGGCGGGCATGCGGGCCGCGCTGCTGCGCAGCCGATTCGTCATCGGCGATCTCATTGAAATCAAAAGTGTCGCCCAGGTCCTGATCGAAGTCGGCGATGAGGTCGAGCTTGACGTAGCCGCGCACCTCAATATCGGTGTTGGTGCCGGGTACCCTGAAGGCCCCGGGCGCTTGCCGGGACGCGGTTCGAGCAGGAGCCGGTTCGGACTCGACCGTGGCTTGGGTTTGAGCCTGCCGGTCCCGGTCGCGTTGTTGCTCCAGGTCCTCGATACGCTGCATCAATATGCGGATCTGCTCTTCCATGTCGTGGACCTGGCTTTTCAGGTCGTCGATTTCATCTGCTTTGACCGCTGTAGTCAGCACAAGGGCGACCGCGGTGAGCGCGATCTTTCGACCGGTCGCGTGCAGTTGAAAAGGCACTATCCCAATTCCCTCACTGCCTGAGGTCGTGAATCAGCGGGGGTGAGGCCTTGAATGGGCGGGGTGTCGGCAAAGGGATTTCCGTTTGTCATATTAAACTGCACGGTCACTCGACAGTCAGTACCGTCTGTCCAGGCGACGGCATGATTTGTCGCTAAACCGTGATTAGCGGGCCAAGGCGTAGTGGCGGGGTGCTCGCCCACGGCTTTGATCAGCGGCACCAGATGCCCTTCCTACTTGCGCCAGCGTTTGATCGAGGTGGAGTAAACGGGCTGTTGCTCGGCGAGGAATTCGAAGCCGTGGAGCTGTATCCGGCGGAGCGCGATCTGGTCGACGCCAAAGCGCACTATCATCTGTGGGCATTCACCGCGCCCGGGGATACGTTCGGCATGGGTTTCGGGCACGGGCGTGAGGTCAGGGGGAACCCTGAGTAAGACTGTCTTGCAGCTTTACCCCCACTAGCGTAACAATAGGGCCGGCGCCGTGAAACGCGCCGATCCGAACGCCAACGGAGGAGACACAAAATGAAACGAACGGTTATTCTAGCCTGTCTCGTAGCGCTTTGCGCCGCACTGTCGGTGGCCGCCAGCGCCAAGACGCTGCGCATGGCCTACGACGCCGATCCGGTTTCCCTGGACCCGCACGAGCAGTTGTCAGGCGGCACCTTGCAGCTCAGCCACATGATCTTCGATCCGCTGGTGCGCTGGAATCAGGATTTGGGCTTCGACGCCCGCCTGGCGGAGAAGTGGGAGCGTGTCGATGACAAAACGGTCCGGTTTTCGCTGCGCAAAGGGGTGAAGTTTCATTCCGGGAACGAGATGACCGCAGCGGATGTGCTGTGGACCTTCAACCGCCTGAAGGGTTCCGACGATTTCAAGGGCATATTCGAGCCGTTCGCCGACCTCAAGGTCGTCAACGATCACACGCTCGATCTCGTTACCAAGGAACCCTACCCGCTGGTGTTGCACACGGCGACATATATCTTTCCCATGGACAGCAAGTTCTACACCGGCACCGATGCTAACGGTAAGCCCAAGGACGCCATCGTCAAACACGGTGATGCCTTTGCTTCCACCAACGCGTCGGGCACCGGACCCTATATCGTCACCAAACGCGAGCAGGGCGTGCGTGTAGATTTCGAGCGTTTCAAGGACTACTGGGATACAAGTTCACCCGGTAATGTCGACAGCATCGTGTTCACGCCAATCAAGCAAGACCCGACGCGTGTCGCCGCGTTGTTGTCGGGCGATGTCGACTTCATCGCGCCGGTGCCGCCCGCGGATCTGGATCGTATCGACAAGGATCCCAAAGTCGATCTCGTGACCATGAGCGGCACGCGCATCATTACCTTTCAGCTGAACCAGGAGCGCCGCGCCGAGTTCAAGGACCCGCGCGTGCGTCAGGCCATGGTCTACGCGGTCAACAATGATGGCATTGTAAAGAAGATCATGCGCGGGTTCGGCACCGCCGCGGCGCAGCAGAGCCCGAAGGGTTATCTCGGCTACAATCCGTCGCTGAAGCCGCGTTTCGATCTGAAAAAGGCGAAGCAGCTCATGAAGGACGCCGGTCATGAGGACGGTTTTTCCGTCACCATGATGGCGCCCAACAACCGTTACGTGAACGACGACAAGGTTGCCGAAGCGGTCGCCGGCATGCTTGCCAAGATCAACATCAAGGTCGATCTCAAGACCATGCCCAAGGCGCAGTACTGGCCGAAGTTCGACGAACGCGCCGCCGACATCATGATGATCGGCTGGCACTCCGACACCGAGGACTCGTCGAACTTCACGGAGTTCCTGCTCATGACGCCGGATGAGGCGACCGGCTACGGGCAATACAACAGCGGTAATTATTCGAACCCGAAAGTCGATGACATGATCGTCGCGAGCCAACAGGAAACGGACGAAAGCAAGCGGGCCGCTACATTGCAAGATGTCGAGAAGATGTTGCACGACGACGCCGCGTTCATTCCGTTGCACTGGCAAGACCGCGCCTGGGCTGCGCGCAAGGGCACGGACATCGCGCCGATCGTGAACGTGATGAACTTTCCGTACATCGGCGATCTGGTGATGCAATAACCTTCTAGCCCGCATATCTCGCCCCGTGGTGAGATATGCGGGCGATGCGCCGGGTTAATCCGGCATGTTGGTGGGGCTGAGAATGCCCTACAAGGTAAGGAGGCCAACCGCCTTGACCCCGAGTCATGGCCGCGGAGGGTAACCGAAGTGG
>JBPCXK010000242.1:0-7011 GCA_051008635.1 Gammaproteobacteria bacterium | reverse complement strand
CTTCAACCTCACCCGTTCACGACCGGCCTGCTCACGAATTTCCTACCTGCAAAACGCGGGATTTCGTTGGGCTCACGCACACTCAACAAAACAAGACGTACGCGCCCGCAGGCTGCGCTCGCAATTCGACGATGCGCAGCACTACAAAGGTGTGCAACGGCTGTTTCTCAAGGAGAGTTAAAAAGTGAGTGTAGTTCGGCGTTTCTTTCCCATTCCCCTGTCTTTCCTTGCCATCTCGGCTTGTGAAGTCTGAGGCGGATACCAACGTGGCCCGGAACAATCGGCGGGAATACACAAGGATGCGAGTATCCCACCCGCTTGCCGGCCACTTGACAACTTTTCATCTTCGGGCTTGTTCAGCCGAGTTTGTTCTTTTGATTTGACTACTACAAAGGTGCTGTCATGGGTTCAGTCAAACTAAGTGGAAGTTTAAGTGCCCTGATCCTGATAATGGGCATCGCTGGTGTCACGGATTCTTTTGCCGGGCCCCGCGAACAAGCCAGGCGGATTCACGACCGCCTGACGGGCGTGCCTCCCTCGGCCGCCTTACTCAATTCGATGGAAGCCATGGTCGCGGGCGGCAACGCAGTCGGCGCCGCGCGAGAGGCCATGAACAATCCGGCTTTCGTCGACACCACGTTGAGGGATTTCGCCACACCGTGGTTCAATCGTGACGGTAACGTGCGCGCCCCTCTCACCGATTCGGTCGCGACGGTGGTTGGCATGATTCGCGACGACGTGCCGTTCGATCAGGTCCTCTACGGTGACATTATTTATACACCCAATCCGGACCAGTACTCGCAGACTGACAACGATCAGTACGCGGACCTGACCGATCTGAGTACGTTGGTGCAATCGCAGCAATCGGTGCTGCCTGGCGCGGTGTTGACTGCCGACCAGACCGCCGGGGTCATGACCACGCGCGGATTCTCGGAAGCCTACCTGATCGCCGGGACCAACCGGGCGGCGACGCGGTTTACGATGGTCAACTTCATGTGTAACGACATGGAGGACGTCCGCGACGTTACGCGCGAAGCAAGCTGGGTACGCCAGGACGTTGACCGCCTGCCTGGTGGCAATAGCGCAATCTTTCTCAATGACTGCATTGGCTGCCATTCCGGTCTGGATCCACTGACCGGTGGCTTTGCCTACTACACCTTCGACGAAGATCTGGGGCAGACTGTCTACACCGCCGGCGAGATCCAACCGAAGTTCGTAAACGATGCCCAGGTGTTTCCGGCCGGCTACGTCACGGTCAGCGACCGCTGGACGAACGTCTGGCGCGGCGGGCCGAACTCGGCGCTGGGATGGAGCGCAGCCCTGACCGGCAGCGGAAACGGCGCCAAGAGCACGGGTATGGAGCTGGCGGGCAGCCGCGCATTCGCAGAGTGTCAGGTCCAGAAAGCCTTTGCCAAGGTCTGCCACCGCGACCCGTCGGGACCGGCTGACATGGGTCAGGTTCGCCGGATCGCCGATATCTTTCAGGGCGTTAACTACAGCATGAGAACGGTGTTTGCCGAAGTGGCCGCCGTATGCATGGGCAATTAGGCGTTTTGAATCGATTACATCGATAAGGCAGGTGTTAAGCGCAACGTCTGCAGGAGAATTGCAATGAAACTAATGATTTCAGATTTAACAAATCGCAGAGAATCGAGCACAGGGCGAAGGACATCCCTGCTGCAGTGGGTCCTCGTGCTGTCGATGGCTACAACCCTGGCGGCTTGCGGCGGTAGTGGTAGTGGCGACCCAAACGGCAGCTCCAACGGTAGTTCAGGCGGATCTTCGGGCGGATCTTCGGGCGGAGGCCTGAGTCCGGATGTGGGTGCGTTTCAGGTTACCGTGTTCCCGATCGTGCGGCAGCACTGCTCCGGCTGTCACAGTCCACAAACTCCCGTGGTGCCGAATTTCGCACATGGGAATGTCGAGGTCGCCCACGCCGAGATCGTAAACAACCAGAAGGTCTTTCTCCAGAAACCGGCCCGGTCGCGGGTCGTCGAGAAGCTCTGGGAGCCGGATTCGGAGGGTGCGCTCACGGCCCACAACTGCTGGGGCGGGCAAACGGCCGACCAGCAATGTCCGGCCAACCAAGCGGAGATGCAGGCAGCGGTCGAGAAGTGGGCCGAGCTGGCGGCAGCCGCCGGCGTCGCCCCGCCTGCGGTACTCAGCAGTGGCGCGACCAGCCTGGCCAATGTCGGTCCCGACCCGGTCGCCGTCTCGGTGGATGCGGGCAGCATCGTTGCGGGCGCAAGCTTCCAGGCGCAGGTTCGCGAGTTTGATGATTTCAGCTACGCAATCGACGATCTGACTTTTGCTGGCCCCGACGGTACGCGGATCACGGACGTGCGTTTCACGATCAACGACATTGCGCCGGTCGCTGCGCAAACCTGCGCCGGCGTGGACGTAACGGCTAACAATGGCCAAAACCTGTGCACCGGCTCGGTCATTCCCAAGGATCAGGGTCCCGCCGGTGACGGCCTCTCGCTGCAGTTCGCCCGTTTGGGCGATGCCAGTGGCTTCGTGTTCCAACCCGGCGCGCGCCCGGTCGAAGACGGTCAGCCCTCGACGGCGCCTGACGCGGGTCTGCGCACCTTCTCGCAGGTCTGCGATACCTTCACCGCCGTCACAGGCATCAGCAACAATGCTACCCGATCCGCCTGCGCCGAACGCAGCCCGGCTCTGCCTACCACGGCGGACGCGAACGGCTTCGTCAACGCGCACCAGGGGGCGCTACAGAGCCTGGCGGAAACGTATTGCGGGGAACTGGTGGCCAACAATGGCCAGTGCAACGCCTTCTTTGGCGCATGCAACGCCAACGCCAGCGCCAATGACGTCTACAACAACGTCGTGGGCGCCAACCTGGCCAATCAGCCCGATCAGGCTGCCTACACCGCGCAGATACAGACCCTTCTCGATCTTCCGGGTGTGGTAGTTGACGTCCAGCTGCAAGCCGCCTGCACGGCCGCGCTGGCCAGTCTCCCGACGGTCATGAATTGATTTGCCAACGAGGAAAAAGCAATGGGTAAATATACAGAGCAACTCCGACGCGCCGAGCAGCAGCACCGGCGTATGCAGGAGCGTATCGAACAGCGGTGCCGCAAGTCTGGCCACGCCTGGCCAACCACGCGGCGCGAGTTCCTGGGTCACGGTCTGATCGCTGGCACGGCCACGATGCTGGTCCCGAGCATCGCGACGCTCATGTCGCGGGCGGCCAAAGCACAAGTGGCCGAGTGCCCGCTTGGCGGTGTCGGCGGGCTGCTGGGCGCGGGCAAGATCCCGTTCATCGCCATCGACCAGGGTGGCGGAGCCAGCATGGTCGGCGACAACGTGGTTGTGGGCAAGGCTGGCGGTCAGGAAGACTTTCTGAACCCCGCCGGTTTCCGTAAACAGGGTCTGCCCGCCGCGATCCAGCCACCGGTCCGCGGTGTGAATCGGGACTTCGGCTTTGCCATGCACCCCGACAGCGCCTTGCTGAACGGCATGCTGGCTCAGACCAGCCTCGCCACGCGCATGAACACCAATGGTAGCGTGATTCCCGCCCGTTCCGAAAACGACACCGGCAACAATCCGCACAACATGTGCGGCGGCATTGCCAGGGCGGGAGCAGCAGGCGAGTTTGCTGTAAGAGTCGGCACGCGCGGCGGCGACACGGGTGGCCGCTCCGACGAGCCGGCGAGCATGGGTGGCTTTCCAAACACCCGAATCGAGGACGCCGCCGGCGCCATTGGCCTGCTAGGCGGCGGAGAGGTAGGATTTCCGGGAGGCCCGGTAGCAACCGCCGCCCAGGCCATTGCGCAGCTCAAGCTCGACAAGCTCAACGAAGAAGCCAAGGTCGAGGCGCTGCTGAAGTGCGGCGTTGACCAGCACACCGCGAAGTTTGCCTCGGCGATCCAGGCCGCCACTCTAGACCCCAACCAGGATGTCAACATAGCCGCCGCCTTCGCCAACGTTGATATCGTCAACGATGACGACTTCGCCAAGGCGGCGGCGGTCGCGAAGGTCGTCATCGGCGGCTTTGGCGGTTGCGGCACAATAGAGTACGGCGGCCGTGACTACCACCGGGATCCGCGTCCGGAAACGGAAGGCAAGGATTTCGTGGTCGGCCAGGTTATCGGCGCCTCCCTCGAGTATGCGGCGCTGACCCAGAGGCCGCTGATGATCGTGTGCTTCAGCGACGGTTCGGTTAACGCCGATGTCGACGAGCCCGAAAACGCCGGTCCTGCTGGCAATAACGTCATCAAGTTCCGCCATCGCTCGGATAACTCCGAGGTCGCCGCCAGCTTCATGCTGGCCTACAGTCCGAATGGCCGGCCTGTGCCCAGGGTAAATCAGACGGTCTCCGAGCAGATCGGTTTCTTCACAGCCAATGGCAATGTCGACACCAACTCCACCCCGTTTGCCAATAACCCGACCGTCCTGGCTGAGATGTGTGTGGCCAACTATATGGCGCTGCACGGCGAAGAGGCCAACTTCAACGCCGTGCTGCCGGGCAACAGTCTCGGCGACCCGAGTGCTTTTCTGGCTTGGGCCTCGATTGTCTAGTTAGTTAGCTGTTAGTCGAGCAAACGACTGGGGATGGCGGCAACGCCATCCCTTTTTTTTGTTAGGGTTGTATGCTCTGAACCATGAGCCGGTGCCACGAGTGAAGCTCCTCGGCCCAGACGAATTCATCGCGTACACCGAAAGTCTGCTGGAACCCGGCCTGTGCGCGGAGATCATTACCGCGTTCGACGCATCCGATGAGGTCTGCGCCGGTAAAGTCCTCTACTCAGGCTCCGGCGACGACGCTGAGCATGTGCAGAACAAGGACAAGATCAGTTACGATCTGGAGATTGTGGCTGACGGATATTGGGGAGATATCTACTCCCGGCTGCACAGTGCCGTATCGACGGCCCTGGCACAATACATCTCTTCTCTGCCAAGCCTCCAGGCCTTCCCTATGGAATGCACTGGTTACAAAATCCAGATGTACCCCAGGAACGAAGGCCAATTCACCTGGCATTTCGATTCTTTGTCGCCAACCGGGCAGCGTCGAATTGTGGCAATGATTGTCTATCTCAACGATGTCAGCACCGGCGGCGAGACCGCGTTTTACTATCAGCAGAAGGCGATAGCACCAAAAGCAGGCGATGGTATCCTGTTCCCCACTGCCTGGACTCATATGCACTGTGGCTGCATTCCTCAATCCGGGGACAAGTACATCATATCCACTTTCTTTCAGTTCCGAATGAGCTGACAACCCAGGGGTTATTCAAGACCGCCGAGGTAACTCGGCTTTTCCCGCAGGTGCGCCTCGAAGGCCTCGGTGAAAATGCGTTTCACCGCGTGCTCAGCCTCGGCGACACCCAATCCGTAAGTTCCCGCAAACGACGCAGCGATCTCAGCGATCGAACGCTTGCCATCAACGGCGGACAACGCCTGCGCCTGCAGCAAATACTGGCCTGACGCAAATGCGAGCTCGGCGAGATCGGGCACCGGCATGCCGGCGTCCAGGATCCACTCAGGCAAAGACTCAAAGCGCGGGGGCGCTGCCGTATCGCGCCGCTTTGTGGCTGAAAATGAAAGCACGCTCTCCACGCGACCGTGGCCGCTGGACGGCGACTGCAGGTAGGGCAGCTTGCGCCGCTCGACCGAGACGACTTCGAAACCGTTCTTTTCGACCAGTTCCAATACTTCGTCCTGACTGTAGCACCAGGCATCGTCCCTGTGGAAAAACGCCAGCGAACCCGTATTGACCCACAGCCCGCCTTTCTTTAGTACGCGATTCACACGCGGGATAAAATCGCGCAGGTTTTGTGGAATGATGTCGATCAGCCACGGCGTGACCACGGTGTCGAAGCTGCCGCTCGCGAACGGGGGATTCATGGCGTCTGCCAATAGCAAATGAAAACTGTCACCGAGCGCCTCTGGCGCCCGGCAGCTCCGTAACGTGACAAACGACTCCTGATCGAGCGGTGCAACGGGAAACTCGTGGACTTTCAGTTGCCGACCGCGGATCATTTCGGCGGCAACAAGCAGCAACAGCGGATTGAAATCGAGCGCTACGCTGAGCGCGGGCGCATATCGACGATGAATGTCATAAGGCAGCCGGCAGGCGCCGCCACCCAGTGTCAGCGTCTTGCCCGGTCCGTCTCCATTCGCCAGCGCTGGAGCGAGCACACCGTCGACGGCCTCGAGCGCCGCCTCGTTCTCACCATTGTCCCAGGCCCAGTCGCGGAAAATATTCGTGTAATAGCTCACCAGGCCCTGCTGTTTCGGAATCTTGCTGCGCAGCATATTGGCGGCGTCAGTATCCTCGAAACTACGCGCGTCGAGTTGCAGTGGGGCAAGCAACTCAACAAGCGTGTCGCGCTGTTGCTGCCTGGCCTGCAAAAGCCGCCTCAAACGCTTCTGCGACAACTTACTCAGCCGCTTGTCTCTCAACGCTGCCTTGAGGCCTTGCCGCTCACTCGCGTTGATGTGCAGAAATCCGTTAAAACGACTCTTCCACTCGAGAAAAGAGACCTCTGGATCTGGAAAGAACCACGGTATGTCGTCGGCCAGCAGTACATACCGGTTGTCGCATGTCCCGCAAACGAGCGCCTGTTCCACGAGGGCGTACGCGCCCCCATCCTGTCCGCAGGCAGGACATTTGAGCAGCGGATAGAGTGACTTCAACAGTTGCATCCGGTTGACGGCAAGGGTGCCGCGGGCGTCATTGGAACGCAAACCCGCTGCCGCGGCGAGGCTTGAACTGATAACGCAACCCGAAAGTCTGACTGCTGGTTAGCAAGTTTAGAATGAGGGCCTCAAAAATCTGGTCGGGGCCAGAGGGCGAGCCGCGACCGTTGGTCCAGTGGACAAACCCAGGGCGGCGAGCGACCGGCCACGGACGGCCGGGCCCGGTGGTTAGCGAAGTGGACATGTCACGCCAGGGATGGAATGTGTGCCTTACCTGGCAACAGCACGAGACCGTCAGTCGGCCCCAGATCGAGCTGACGCATGAAGTCCGACAGGTTGTGTCCGAGCTCGAGC
>JBPCXK010000241.1:0-2810 GCA_051008635.1 Gammaproteobacteria bacterium | reverse complement strand
AGCCGCGCCGCCTGAATGAATCGCCACTTGCTTGAATTGACGCTTGAACCGGCGGACAACGAGCGCCTCGCAAGGCTTTGCGGGCAGTTCGATCAACATCTCAAACTTGTCGAGCAAGGCCTCGGGGTCGACGTCAGTGCCCGCGGCAACCATTTCCAGATCGAAGGCGATCTCGAGTTGACGGCGCGGGCCGGCAAAGTCATCGAGCAACTTTATGAACAGGCGGGTGCCGAGGATCTCAATCCGGAGCGCGTGCACATGGCGATCCGCGAGGCGGGTATGGATGCACCGGTTTCGTCAACACCAGGTAGCAACGAGATCAGGACACGCGGCCGCACGATTCGTTGCCGGGGCCGCAACCAGATTGCGTATCTCAATAATATGCGCAGCAACGACCTGACTTTTGGTGTCGGTCCGGCCGGGACCGGCAAGACCTATCTTGCGGTCGCCCGTGCCGTCGAGGCACTCGAACACGAAGAGGTGCGACGCATTGTGTTGGTCAGACCGGCTGTCGAAGCGGGCGAGCGTTTGGGATTTTTGCCAGGCGACCTGAGCCAGAAGGTCGACCCTTATCTGCGGCCGATGTATGACGCGCTTTACGAGATGTTAGGTTTCGAGGCCGTTGCCCGATTCGTCGAGCGGCATGTCATCGAAGTCGCGCCGCTGGCGTTTATGCGTGGCCGATCGCTCAATGAGAGCTTTGTCATTCTCGATGAAGCGCAAAACACCAGCGCCGAACAAATGAAGATGTTTTTGACGCGGATCGGATTTGGCTCCCGCGCCGTAGTGACCGGCGACATTACGCAAACCGATTTGCCCAAGGGCCAGGTATCCGGCCTCAAACAGGCGATCAAGGTCTTGTCCAGAATCAGGGATGTGGCGTTCACAAATTTTGGCGCCGAGGACGTGGTTCGACACCCCCTGGTTCAGGCGATCGTCGAGGCTTATCAGTCCCACGAAAAATCCTCCTAGGCATTTCGCGCAATGCAACTCGAAATGCATCTTGAAAACTGCAGCGGCGTTTCTTTCGTTCCGCCCGAGGAAGACTTTCGTCGCTGGGCAGGAGCGGCGCTCAGCGAGCATGACACGGACGCTGAGTTAGGTATCCGCATCGTCGACGAAGAAGAGAGCCAGGCCCTGAATCGGCAGTACCGCGGCAAGGACAAGCCCACGAACGTGTTGTCGTTTCCGGCCGAATTGCCCGATGGCATCGATCACCCCTTGCTCGGCGATCTGGTGATCTGCGCGCCCGTTATGAGTCGCGAGGCCGATGAGCAAGGCAAGGACTCGGCAGCACATTGGGCCCATCTCGTCATTCATGGCGTGTTGCATCTGCTGGGATACGATCATCAGCAGGATGCCGCGGCCCATGACATGGAGAGGCTGGAAATACAGATACTGGCGGGTCTGGGTTACCCAGATCCTTATGCGTACGGGACCGGTGGCTGACGCGATGTCATTACGCCAGCGACGGTTCGAGTGCTAAACTAAGGGGCCACAGACTAGTCACCTCCTCTATGACATCCGATCAACCTCCAAGTAGCAACGGTCCCGGGAAAGGCGACTGGCTATCTCGTTTGCGAAGCCGGTTGGGAATCTCACCCCGGGATCGAAGCGAGATAAAGGAAATTCTCCACCAGGCCAGGTCCGAGGGCGTATTCGATATCGATGAAGCCGCCATGCTCGACGGTGTGCTCGAAGTTTCCGAAACCCAAGTTCGCGAAGTCATGGTGCCGCGGTCGCAGATGGTGGTCATCGAACGTGGCGCGAGCGCGAGCGAACTGCTGCCGCTGATAATCGACTCCGGTCACTCGCGTTTTCCGGTCATCGGCGAGGACCGCGATGAAGTCGTTGGGATTTTGTTGGCAAAGGATCTGTTGCGCTATTTCTCCAGCGCGGCAGACAGCGAATTCGACATGCGTGAGTACATGCGCACGCCGGTATTTATACCGGAAAGCAAACGTCTGCGAACGTTGTTAAAAGAGTTTCGCGCCAGCCACAACCACATGGCGATCGTTGTCGACGAATACGGTGCAGTCGCCGGTTTGCTGACGATTGAAGATGTGCTCGAGCAAATCGTGGGTGACATCGACGATGAGCACGACATCGAAGATCAGATCGAAATTCGAAAAGACAGCGATCGATGTTTTTTCGTTAGTGCCCAAACCCGCATCGACGACTTCAACGAATATTTTGGCAGTGAATTCAGTGACGAGGAGTACGGCACAGTTGGCGGTCTTGTGCTGCACGAGATGGGCCGCTTACCCGGCCGTGGCGAGTCAGTTAGCGTCGAACGTTTTCACTTTAAAGTGACCCGTGCCGGCCGGCGTCGCATCGATACGCTGGAAGTCACCGTCGAACACGGTGTGATACCCGGAACCGCTGTTGATGCCTGATTCTGGCAGGAGACGGTGAGCCGTTTCGAGGGACGCGCCATCGACGTGGCCGTCGCAATCGCAGGCCTGGCGCTTCCACTGTCATTTGCACCGGCGCAATGGTGGTGGCTGCCGCCATTTTCCATCGCGATTTTGTTTTTGTCCTGGCAGACGGACATACCGCGGGTCGCCGCACGTCGTGGTTTTCTTTTCGGTGCCGGCCTGTTCCTGACCGGAACCTATTGGCTTTATCACAGCATCCATGTTCTGGGCGACGCGCCATTGGTACTCGCATTGTTTCTGATGCTGGCACTGGTCGCGGTCATGGGCTTGTATCACGCCTTACTCGGTTATCTGGTCATCCGCGCTGGCCTGCAACGCGGCCTCGTGGGCTGGCTTATTGGAATGCCGGCGGCCTGGGTTCTGCTCGAATGG
>JBPCXK010000240.1:0-3175 GCA_051008635.1 Gammaproteobacteria bacterium | reverse complement strand
TAGTCCTTGAGGTCGAGATAGTGCGAGGCCATGGTCCCGCGCGTCAGTTTTTGCTCCCAACACGTGTAGGGATAGTCCTTCATGTACGTAAAGGCGCCTTCCACATTGCCGATGACCGACGGCGATACCACCAGCCCCGCCTCGCCGGTGTCCGCACGCATGTCCTCCGGGAACGCGATGGTCTCCGTAACGGAATCGGCTGTGGTCGTGCCATAGGTGGCGCTCGTCTGCAACGCCCGACGCTTCAGCACGGGCACCGCGTGCGCCAGCGCGTCACGGTCGAGCTCGTCGCCCGCGGTGGCCGCGGTGGCCGCGAAACGGATCTCTCCATCAGCTGCGGCGGTGACCGGTAACCACACGAGCACGCGCTTGTACGGCGGCACGCTCACGGTTTGCTCGCGCTTTGACGCCGACCCATCGGCGCCGGATCGAACCGCGCCTTCGGCGTTCAGGCTCACCGTGATTTCGCGCTCGGCATCCGTGCGGTTCATCACGCTGAACCCGGCATGAAAACGATCGCCCTCGATTACCTGATTCGGCATCACAGGCCGCAGCTCGGTATCGCGGTTGACCTTGAACGTGCCCTCGCCCAGACCCATGCGGTCAGACGGCGTAACCGCCATCGCCAGCACACGCCAGCCCGTGAGGTTGTCCGGCGCCTCGAAATCAATTTGCGTGGATTGGCCCGGCTCGACCTCGATGGACGGATTCCAGTAACTCACGTATTTGAATACCGAGCGGAAATCGAGCGCCTCGCCGCCATCACCGCCTGCGTTAGCGCCTTTCTTTTCGAATTTCTGACGGCCAACCAGACGCATCATCAAACTGAAGTTGTCCAGATCGAGGCCGTCGATGGTGTAGAACCCCGCGTACGGATCGAAGTACGCGCGGCCCTGAGCGATCAGATCGAACACCGCCTCGTCGAGCACCGCAACGGCGAGCTCGATGGGTTCCGTTTTGCCGGTGTGCCGCGGGCTGGCCTGCAGGTTCACTTCCACTGTATCTCCCGGCTTGTAGACGTCCCTGGCCGGGTCGATCTCGACTACGATTTCCTTGTAGCTGTCGCGGACTTCCGCCTCGACATAGCCCATGCGCATGGCGGGCTTGCCGAGGTCGACGCCATCATCGCCCAGCGGTTGCTCGACACGCGGCGACATCACGGTAACCGAGAGATAAAAGCCCGGCAGAAACGATTCCTCGATGTCGAACTCGATCACAGGCGTGCCGCTGGCGAAGGTCTCGATCCAGTGCGTCAGCACACCGTAGCGCTCGACGGTGACCAGCGCCTTGGCGCCGGGGAACGGGTTCTTTACCAGGTAGCGCGCCGTGTCGCCGACCTGATACTTCTCCTGCTCCGGGATTATGGTCAGGCTGTTGTCGGCCGGCTGTTCCCACAGCACGCGGCCCTTGCCGATCACCCAGCTGCGCAGTTCCGTCGCGTGCTCCCGCCCCCGCGTGTCAGCGATGTGTGCGGTGATACGATAGTCGCCGGGATCGGCGGGCACGAATTCGCAAGCCACGGGTTCGCTTTCAGAGGTCAGCTTGCACCCGGCCGCCTCCACCCACTTGTGCGAGTACTGTGTCAGATAAGCGTTACCCGCGCCCTTGACGCGGGCGGCTGTTGTTTCCATGCGCTCGACCACGATCCGGGTTTCGGTATCCGCGGCGGGTTTGCCGTTTTCGTCGATAACCAGCACGTCGACGCTGGCCGGCTCGTCTGCCTTGAACACCCACGACGTCGTCTTGAGACCCACGAAACGATCCCGCCCGCGGTATTCCGCATTCGCGAAACCCGCGATGAATTTGCCGCGGTCGTCCTGCACCGCGCTCTCCACCATGATGCGCCCGTATAAAATCGGCGAATCGGGAACGGCGAATCCTGTCTCGAGGTGGCCCTGATCGTTCACTGCGGACTCGGTCTGAAATAGCGTTTCGGTAGTCGGCTGACCGTAGCGATACACGTCGAACCGAAACCCGCGCGCCAGGGCATGCGCCGACTGCAGCGGACGCGCACGCAAGATAGCCGTGATGCGCGCGGCGGCGTCGGCATACGGACCGCCGGCGTGCAGACTGGCCTGGGTGTCTATAGTCATGCGCTGAGCGGGTTGAAACAGCTTGCCGTCGACATCCGTCGTGACCCTGAACGCGGCAGGCACGAAGTCGCTCACCAGCACCCGCATGGGCTGCCAGGTCTGATTGGCGTACTTCGCCGAAAGCTGGAAGCGGTACCAGCCAACCGGCGCGGTTTCCGGCACCGTGAACTCGCCGTGGAAAGCGCCGAATTCCGACAACGTCAGGTCGGTGATCTCCTGCGCCGTCTTGCCGGTCGGATCGATAATCCTGAGCGTGTAACCTTCGCGCGGTGCGGCCACGAAGGTCGCGCCATCCTGATCGCGAACATAGAACTTGTACTGAATCGTATCCCCGGCGCGATACACACCCTGCGCGGTTGTGCCCCAGCTGTGGATGTGGCCGTATTTGGGGCGCATCGACAGATACACCGTGTACTGCGAGGCGCGGTAAGCATCGACACGAAAATCGTAGTCGAGCGGTAGCAGGGCGATATTGTCGTTTTTGATCACACGCACGAACAAACGTTGATCCGAACGTTTGTACGCGTTGAGCAGCACCAGACGGGGGCTGAGCTCGTTAAGCCCGGCAAGCATCGCCGCGCCGTCGAGATCCGTCGCGGATCGCCCGAGCACGGCCGTGTCCCCCGTCAGGCCATGATACGTACTCTTGATCATTTCGACTCGTGCGTTGGGCACTGGTTTGCCGGTGCTGAAATCGGTGACCCACACCAGCGTGTTGTAGTGGCCCGCCTTGACGTTGACCTGATATGGCGTCACCTGCGCGAACAGAAAGCGCGCGTGGGATGACTTGTCTACCTCCGGTTGCGAGTGCACGCTGCCGACGACGACCCCTGATTCTCCGCCCAGCATGTCGCGCAAGCGCAGCGGCGAACGATAGGCGACGTCTTGCGCGGGCGGCAGGCTGAACGAAGTCGTCAACGACGCATCCGGGCCGGCGGCGGTCAGGCTGCCATAGTCGACGGTGAGGCTTTCGAGATTTGTCACCACGATGGGGACTTCCGTGGCGGCACGTTGTTCGAGCACCGACAGCGGGTGCGTGAGCACGAAGTCGGGCAGACGATGATCCGTGGCGAGCATCATGT